>CAZTNO010000148.1:0-7389 GCA_964614865.1 uncultured Clostridia bacterium | reverse complement strand
CCAACTTGAACTGGAATATGCCTCATGATGGGCCAAAAAATGGGGGGACGCCAGCCCCCGCATTGTTGACGGAACGACGGCGCCCTGCTACCATTCGCCCATGTCCACCGATTTGCCAGCCGTGTTGCGGCGCTTCGCCGGTACCCCGGTCGCGGTATGGGGCGACCTGATCCTCGACGAGTACATCTACACCTCGGTGGGGCGCGTTTCGCGCGAGGCCCCGGTGCTGGTCACCGAATTCGAGCACCGCAACTACCTGCCCGGGGGGGCCGGCAACGTGGTGATGAACCTGCTGGCCCTGGGGGCGACCCCCGTCCCGGTGGGGGTGATCGGCCGCGACCGCGAAGGCGACCGGCTGGTGGAAACCCTGGCCGGCCGCGGGGTAGCCACCCACCGACTGGTTCGCTTGCGCGACGTGCAGACCCCGGTGAAGAGCCGCATCCTGGCCGGGGGCGAGAACACCCGCAAGCAGCAGATCTTGCGCATCGACACGCTGCACCGGGCTCCCCTGGCAGAGCGGGTGCAAAAAACCCTGCGCCGTTCCCTGCTGGCGGCCATCGATTCCAGCCAGGCCTTGATCGTCTCCGACTACCTGGCCCGCTCGGTCTCCCCCCCCCTGGCGGCGGCGGTCCGCCGGGCCCGTCCCGATTCCCTGTGGACCCTCGATTCCCGTCGCCATCTGGGCGATTTCACCACGGTCGACGTGGCCACTCCCAACGAGCCCGAGATCCGGGCGGCCTTTCCCCAACTCGATTTTTTCCGGGAACAAGACTTCGTGACCGCCGGGAGCGACCTGCGGCGGCGCCTCTGCCGCCGGGGGTTGATCCTCAAGCGGGGGCACCTGGGCATGATCGTCTTCGATGGCGATCAGGCCCCGGTCACGGTGCCGATCCACGGCACCGCCCAGATCGTCGACGTCACCGGCGCCGGCGACACGGTGATCGCCGTTCTCACCCTGGCCCTGGCCGTCGGGGCGACCCTGCTCGAGGCGGCAAGGCTGGCAAGCGTTGCTGCCGGCATCGTGGTCATGCACGAGGGGGCCTACGCGGTGGGGCACGAGGAGCTCGGACGTGCCCTCCGTTGACAAGGTACTCGACCTGCCGGAGCTGGCCGAGCGGATCGCCGCCCTGAAAACTGCCGGCCGGGTGGTGGGGTTGGCCAACGGCGGCTTCGATCTGTTCCACGTGGGGCACGTTCGCTACCTGAGCGAAGCCCGGAGGCGGGTCGACGTGCTGGTGGTGGCGATCAACTCCGACCGTTCGTTGCGCGGGCTGAAAGGCGATCACCGTGCGCTGCTGGCCGAGGGGGAGCGGGCCCGGCTCGTTGCCGCGCTGCGCTGCGTGGATTTCGTCACCGTTTTCGACCAGCCGACGGTGGAGCAGGTGCTGCGTACCCTCGAACCGGCCTTTCACCTGAAGGGGTCCGACTACACCGTCGACACCGTCCCCGAGCGGGAGATCGTGCGCAGTTTCGGGGGGGAGGTGGTGATCGTCGGCGGCCCCAAGGTGCGTTCGACCTCGGTGGTTCTGGATTATGTCCGCTCGCTGCCGCGCTGAGTTTTCCCGTTTTGCCATCGTCAAGCTGGGCGCCCTCGGCGACCTGATCCATACCCTGCCGGCCCTGTCCCTGCTGCGCTCACGGTTTCCCGACAGCACCATCCGCTGGATCGTCGGCTCCCGGGGGGCGTCGCTGCTGGCCCACGTCGGCGGCCTCGACGAGGTGGTGCCCGTCGATCTCAAGCGCCCCGGCGAGCTGGCCCGGTTCATCGCCTCCCGGCACGGGAGTTTCGACTGCCTGCTCGATTTCCAGGGGCTCTACAAGTCGGCCTTGCTAGCCCGGTTGCTCGGCGGCGAAAACATCGGCTTTGCCCGGGAAAACCTGCGCGAACCGGGGGCCGCGGTGTTCTACCGCCGGCAGGCAGTCCCCCTGGCCGAAGGGCGCCACGTGATCTGGAAAAACATCCACCTTCTCCACCCGCTGGGCATCGCCCCGGGGCCCTATCGCTCGCTGGTGCGGGTTCCGCCCGCCACCCCCCGTCTCAGCGAGTTCCTGGCCCACTGGGGAGAGTCGGCCCCGGCGCTGACCCTGCTCAACGTCGGGGGCGGTTGGCCGAGCAAGGTCCTGTCCGCCCCGGTCTGGATCGAGTTGATCGCCGGTTTGCGGGCGGAGATCCCCCTGGCCCTGGTGTGGGGCACCCAAGCGGAGCAACAACTGGCCCGGCAGATCGCGGCAGCGACCGGGATTGCCGTGGTTCCGTTTCTCGATTTCGGCGAACTCATCTCGCTGCTGGCCCGGGTGCGGGTATTGGTCTCGGCCGATTCGTTGCCGCTGCACCTGGCGGGGGCTCTGGGCACTCCGACGGTGGGGTATTTCGGCCCGACCTCTTCCCGTCGCAACGGCCCCTCCGATTCACCGGGGGAGGTGGTGGAAGCGGTGCCCGACTGCGGATTCTGTTACCTGCGCCGGTGTGATACAATGACCTGTATGAAATCGATCACCGCCGCCCGTCTCGCCGGGGCCATCCGCACGGTTCATGCGCAGACCCGTTGAGTTGGTCGTCAAGTATCGCGCCATGGTGGGGGTCCTCTGCCTGATCGCCGTCCTGATCCTGGCCAGGCCCAATGCCCGCTCGGTGTTCGTCGGTTTTCTCCTCATCGTGATCGGGGTCTTTTTCCGGGGTTGGGCCTCGGGGTACATCGACAAAAACCGGGAATTGGCTACCGAAGGGCCCTATGCCCTCACCCGCAACCCCCTCTACTTCGGCAACTTCATCCTGGGCATGGGCATCGCCATCGCCAGCAATCACCGGATCGGCTACGTGATCTTTCTGGCCTTCTTCCTGACCTTTTTCACGTTTCTGATCCTGCTCGAGCGGAAACGCATGAAGGCCAAATTCGGTCCGGTCTACGAAGAGTGGGCCAAGACCAGCGGGTTGTTCTTTCCCCGCATCCGGCCTATCCGCAAGTTCAACTTCAACATCGCCTACTACATGAAAAATCGCGAATACCGGGTGCTCTATTTTTCGCTGTTCGTCATCGCCGTGCTCATCGCCAAATTCCTGTTGGGGTTCCACTCGTGAACGAATCCGGCATCGGGATGGGCATTCCCCGGGCCGGCGCACCCGATCTGGAGGCTATCCCATGAAACGTCGAGGATTCACCCTGATCGAGGTGGTTGTCGTGCTCGCCGTGGTGGCGATCCTCGCCGCCGTGCTGGTGCCGATGATCAGCAGCAACATCCAGCAGGCCCGGACGGCCAAGGCCGCCTCCGACGTGGCCGCCATCGGCCAGGCCATGGTGCGCTTTCACCAGGACCTGGGGGTGTGGCCGGTACGGGTGACCGCCACTCCGCTCGTGGGGGCGGCCGAACTGGTGGGCCCCGGGACGGTGCCCGGTTTCGCCATGGGGGCCACCTGGCAGGGGCGGGCGCCCACCCTGCCCCTCGAATTCCACCTGGTGGAAAACGGCGGCGCCTATCCCCGGGGCCCCTCGCCCCAGGGGCTACCGGCCTGGAACGGCCCTTACCTGAGCCAGGTGCGTGCCGATCCCTGGGCCCGGGCCTACATGGTCAACGTCGCCTACCTGCCCGGTGGAGCTTCCGTTAGCGCCCAGGCGCGGGTCTATGTCCTGTCGGCGGGCATCGACAATCAGACGCAAACCGATTTTACCGGACTCACTGCGGTGGGGGGCGACGACATCGCGTTTCGCCTGCAGTAGCCGGAGGTATCGGGAGGAGGGGAGGATGCGCGGCTCCGACAGCGGTTTTGCCTGGCGGCGAAATGGATTCACCATGATGGAGATGGTCATCGTCCTGGGCATCGTGGCCATCCTGGCCGCCCTGATCACCCCTTTGGCCGTCAACCAGGTGGCCCAGAAAAGGTTCGACGCCTGCCGGGAAGAGCTCGGCTCGATCCGCCAGGCCCTGGTCGGCGACCCGGCGCTCGTTCAGGGCGGGATCCGCACCAGTTTCGGATTCGTCGGCGATCTGGGCGCCCTGCCCGCCACCCTGACCGACCTGACCGCCCAGGGGGCCTGGCCCTCCTGGCCGCAGGATTCGGGCTTCGGCTGGTCCTGGGGCTGGCGAGGCCCCTACCTCAGCGAGGTGACCGACCCCTGGGGGCAGCCCTACCTCTACGCCACCGCCGGTCTCCCCGCCGGCATCGCCGCCCGCATCTGGTCGGTCGGGCCCGATAGCGTCACGGGCAACGCCGACGACGTGGCCATCGACATCCGCATCGACGAAGCCTGGTCGATGGTCGCCGGCAACACCCTGGACAAGGACTTTGTCGCCGCCACCTTCGGCGGTTCCCTGGACGTGCCGGCGGGGTACGTTCAGCCGATCGCCCTCGATTTCCCGAACGGGGCGGGGGTGGCCCAGTCGGCGTTGCAGTACTCCACCCCCCCGGTGTACCACCTGACCTCGGCGATCCCGATCGGCATCCGCTCGATCCGCTTCAAAGCCAGCTTGGCCCTCCCGGCGATCACCCTGCTGATTCCGATCAACAACGGCCCGTTGACCACCCTCAACCTGGTCGATCCCCACTAAAAAAAACCCATGCGCCCCTCCCGTTATCCCCGATCCCCCCGACGAGGCATCGCCGCCATCGAGCTGATGGCGGTGGTGGCCCTGATCCTGGCGGCGGCAACCGTTGCCGTCCCCCTCTTCCTCAACCGCTTCCCGGTGCAGCGGGAGGGGGCGACCCGCGACCTCCTCAAACAGCTTCACCGGGCGATCTGCGGCGATCCGGCGGTGCGGGGCTTTGGCCGCCGGGCCCAGTTCGGTTTCGTCGGCGACCTCGGGGTGTTGCCCGCCGATTTATCCGAACTGCTCGTGCAGGGGGCCTACCCCTCCTTTCAGCAGAGCCAGCAGGTCTGGTTCGGCTGGCGGGGCCCCTACGTGACCGGGCCCCATCCGCTGACCGACAGTTGGGGCAACCCGATCGCCTACGCCACCGCCGCCGCCCCGCTGGCGTGCGAACTCCGTTCCGCGGGAGCCGATGGTCTCCTTTCCACCGCCGACGACCTGGTCGAGCTGGTCCGGCGAGATGAGACCGAAACCGCGCTGCGGGGCGAATTCTGGAATCGCGATCGCAGCGCCCGTCTCGAAGAGAGCGAGGTGACGATCCATTTCCCCAAAGGGGTGGCGGGGCTGGTTGCCCAGCAACTCACCCTCCCCCCGCCCGGGCAGGGGTACGATTCGCTGACCGATCCGGTTTCCGATCCTGACTACCGCCGAATCCCGATCGGCATCCGTTACCTGGAAACCACCGACCTCTCCTTCCGCCGGCTGGTGACTTTGAACGGGGGGCAGCAGCAGCTCGATTTCATCGGTGAGGGAGGGGGCGGGGTGCCCCCCCTCGATGAAAACGATTTCATCGACACGGCCGGCCTGGAGTTTCACGGCGGGGGAGGGGGGGCCTGGAAGACGACGGGCAGCGGCGATTCCTACCTCTACTTCCAGGGCAATTCGACCGAGGGGACGCGGCTTGCGGTGTTCGGTGATTCCGCCTGGACCGACTATCAGGTCGAGGTCGAAGTGGAACTGATCGACGCCAACAAGAGCAGCGAGGGCTTTGCCATCGACTATCGCACGAGTTATGGGGACCTGGGCAGTAGCACCCCCTCCCAGGGATACCGCCTCTCGTTCTATCCGGAGCCCCAACCCCCGCTCAACAGCCGTTGTTTGATTCTGAAGCGTTTCCCGGCCGACTTCGTTCCGAGCCAGGCCCAGCTGTTCCCGGTCACCGGTTTCGGCCGGTTCCGCTTCACCGTCGGGGCCCAAACCGAAGCCCTCACCATCGAACACTCGGTGCGCATCGAATCCAGGACGGGCGATGTCTACACCCAGGTGTTCTCTTACTCCTACAGCGAGCCGCGCGCGGCTCAATCCAGCCTGGCGGGCCGGGTGGGATTCATGGTGTGGGGCCGGCAGGAGAGTGTCCGGATTTACCGCTCGCTGGTCACCTCGCTCTGAGCCGGCGGTGTGGGGCCGGCAAAACGCCGGAAAACCCACGGTGGGAATTGCTTTTTCCCCCCGCATTTGATACGATGAGGCCATGAAATTCTTGCGGGGCGCCTTCCTGGGGGTTACCTTTCTGCTTGCCGTGGCGGCGCTGTTCTGGCTGCGCGGGGGCGGAGACCCCGATAGCCGCAGCGGGGTGCGCCCGCCTCGCGGCAACGGCGATTTCCTCCTCACCGGCATTTCGGGGACGGGGCTGGTCGTCCAGGACGTTTTGGGGGCCCGTCCGGTGACGGTGCGCGAAGGTTCCTTTGCCCGGGAGACCGACCTGGCCACCGACCGTGCGACCTCGTGCGAGTTCCTCTTTTCCGGCGGGGTGTTCATCGCCCTGCCAGGTTCGCGGCTCCGGCTGGTGCCGCAAACACGGGAATTGAACCTGAACTCCGGCGAGTTTTTCTGGACCCGCAAGGCCCTGGGCACCCCGTTGCAGGTGTCGCTGATCGAGCCGGGAAACGTGCTGGAAATGCCCGATAGCGGCAGGCTCCGGCTGCGGCCGGGGGTTACCGAAATCTTCGTCTACGCCGGCAAGGGGCGGCTGACCTGGGGGGGCGAGACGATCTCGCTGGCTCCCCGGCAGGTGGTGATCTGGAAAGCCAAAGCCGGCAAGCCGCAGGTACTGCCCGTGTTGCCCGCATCGGAAACCATTTCGCCCGAGGAGCTCGCCTTGCTGCCCATCGAGGAAGCGGAGTCGGTGGTGCCCCTCAAGTGGAAGGGGGTCCCCGGTTGCTCCCAGTACGTTTTGCGCTTCTACCCTTCCCCGCTGCGCGAAAGCGTGTCGTTCAGCCGCACCGTGTCGGGCAACAGCTTCGACATCGACCTGCTGACCATCGGTTCCACCGGGGAGTACCACTGGGAGGTCCTGCCCGTCGACGCCCGGTCGGGGATCGAGGGGGCCCCTTCCCGGATGGGGATCATCTCCTGGTCGGGGGTTTTACCCCGGCAGGCGGGGGTGGCGCGGCCGCCGGTGATCTCGATCGACTCCCTGTCGGTGTCGGGCAACATGGTCCTGCTCAGGGGACAGACCGATCCCCATTGCCAGGTGCTGATCGGTGACGAAACGATCAAGCTGGACAACGAGGGGAAGTTCATCCACACCATCTCGTACGACAGCAGCGGCACCAAGGAAATCCTCATCAAGGCCATCTCGCCAGGAGGCGGGGAGGCGGTCGTCAAGCGGCAAGTGGTCATCTTCGACGAATGAACTCGCCCCTCACGCTCACCCCGGATCCCTCCCTCTCCTCGCAAACCTTTGCCGCGACCGCAATTCAACCCTGCCAAGGAGTCTCATAAATGGGCGTTTTTTCCAAACTCTACAACTACTTCTCCACCGATCTGGCCATCGACCTGGGTACGGCCAACACCCTGGTTTTC
>CAZTNO010000147.1:0-7404 GCA_964614865.1 uncultured Clostridia bacterium | reverse complement strand
GAAACTCGAGCCCCTTGGCCTGGTGCATGGTGAGCACCCGCACCCCGGCAAGCCCTTCGCCACCAGAGCTCTCGCGCTCCCCCTCACCTGCCCGCCAACGCTCCAGTACGGCGGCCACCGAAGTCGCTCCCAGCTCCTCCAGACGGTGCAGCCAATCGCAGAAGCCGAGCAGCACCGGGGTGGCATCGGCATGCCGCTCGTAGAGCCGGAGGACCGAGATCAGGTCGGCCACCAGGTCGTAGGCGGGAAGCATCCCCGCCGAACGGAAAAAGGGGGCGATCAGTTGTTGCCAGCACTGCGGATAAAGCTGGCGAAACAGGGTGTAGAGGGGTTGACCGTGCCCCCGGGCGCAAACCCAACTCCCCCCGGCGGGAAACTCGCCGGGGGCGACCTCGGCAGCCCGCCCGCGAAAGCAATCGCCCTCGACGAATTGAAAGAAGGCCAGGTCGTCGGGGGGGAAATCGAGGAAACGCAAGGCCGAAAGCAGCTCCTGCACTTCGGGCGAGGCCCCCAGCGAGAGGCTGCGTTCGGCGACGGTGGCAATGCCCGCGGCGGTGAACAGGGACACCACCTCGCGCACCTCCTCGTTCTGGCGCACCAAAACGGCCAGATCGGACGGGAGGAATCCCGCCTCCAGGAAAGCGCAAACCCGTTGCCGCAGCCAGCCCAGGTACGGCGCTTCCTCTTCGGCGCCATCGGGCGGTTCCTGATCGGCATGGGAAGGGAGGGCGCCCACTGGCGGGGAGGGCCAGATCTCCACGTATCCACGAGAGGGATCCTTGCCGGGGGGGGGGTTGCTGGCAGGCCTGGGCAAAGTGGCCGGCCAAATGCTCGCCCAGGGCGGGTCCGCCGATTTCCTTCAACGCCTGCGGGTCCCAGAAGGCGTTGTTGAAGCCGATGATCCCCGCGTCGCTGCGCCAATTCACCCCCAGGGTTTCGGAAAACGGGGCCGGCTGCCGGTGGCCGATCGCCGGGATCGAGCCCCGCAGCCAGTTCTCCTCCATCAACGAGGCCTGCCCACCCCGCCAGCGGTAGATGGCCTGCTTGCGGTCGCCCACCAGAAACAGCGAGGCCCCCTCGCGACTGCTCAGCACTTCGTCGATCAGCGGGGCCAGCGCCTGGAACTGCAACTCCGAGGTGTCCTGAAACTCGTCGAACAGGTAGTGTTCGAAGCGGTCGGACAGCTTCAGGTAGAGAAAGGGGAAGGCATCCTCGCCCCAATCGCCGATCTGCCGGGCCAGAATCCGGCTGAACTCCTCGACCAGGATGGCCGGTCGCTGCGCTTGCCAGAAAGCGAAGAACAGCGCCAGCAGATCGCCAGCGTGGCAGAGGCGGTAAGCCGCCTGCCTCCGGGCGTAGAGGGCGAGCCGTTGCTTCATCTCCGGGTAAATCTGCAGCAGGGCTTCCGCGGCCTCCAGAGGGGCCCCCTTCTTGAACAGGGTCGCCGGATCCCTGCGCAAAAAAAACGAACGGCAAAAGAAGGGCTCTTCGGCAGCAGGCCATCCGCCACCGGCAATCTCCTCCAGGGTGGCCCGCAGCGAAGCGTTGACGGTGGACCCGTTCCACCAGGGCCGCCAATCGTCCCGGTCCAGCAGTTGCCCCAAACCGGCCAGGGCGGCGACCAGATCTTTCCGTGCAGATGTCAGGCGCTGACTGGCTTCGAACGGGGAAAACGGGGGGAGCGGCAATTCCTCCCGCTGGGCCCGATGGAAGAGCTTCACCAGATCACCGGCCAGTTTATCGGCCATGTCCCAGGAGGTGAGGCCGCTACCGCTCTCGAGTTCCCGCAGGGTGGCCTCGACGCGGGGCCATTCCCGCTCGGCCAGCAGGTCGAGAAAACTCCTGGCCGACTGGCGCAGGATCGACTCCCCCTGGATGGTGACGGCAAAAACCGGGGGGAGCCCCAGTTCGGGGGCCAGGGCCTGGATCATGGCGTTCATCAGCGAATCGATGGTCTGCACGTGGAAGTCGTCGTAGTGGTCGAGGATGGTGCCCAGGGCGTGGCGGGACCGCAAGGGGCGGAGTTTTTCGGTCCAGCCGGCGTGCTGTTCGAGGCTGCTGGCCAGGGCGGCGTAGCACCCGAGATGGCCCGCTCCCTTGGAAAACGCCAGCAGGGCGTCGACGATGCGGGTCTTCATCTCGCCCGCCGCCTGGTTGGTGAAGGTCACGGCCAGGATGCGGGCCAGGGCGGAACGGGACGCCTCGGCGCCGTTGCCGTCGCTACTGAGGGCGGCAAACAGCCGGATCAGGTATTCCCGGGTGAGGCGGTAGGTCTTGCCCGACCCCGCCGAAGCCTCCAGTTTGCGTACCGTGCCGTCCATGCCGCGATTGTACCACACCCCCCCATGGGGGGCCTGCCAGGGCCTTCCTGCGTTGAAATCCGCCCCCATTCATGGTATCATTCCTACCATGATGACAACGTGCGGCAAGAACGCTCTCCGGCTCGCGGCACTTCTCGCCATCCTTCCCCTCTCGCTCCTATCCTGGAACCCCCCGGTCAAAATCGACGGGGTGGCCAATCACAACTACTTCGACAAAACCGCGGTCCAGATCGCCAATAACGGCTCGATCTACGTCTGCTACGCCGACCACGACCTCGCGTCGAATCACTGGTCGATCAAGGTGGCTCTCTACAACGGCAAGAGCGTCACCATTCTCAAAGACGTCTCGGAAACCCGCATGTTTGCCTACGAGCCCGACATGGCGGTCGGCGCCGACGGCAGCCTCCACGTGGTCTGGGCCGAGGGCAGTAATGCCAATGCCGACCAGCAGTACATCAAGTACCGCCGGTTCAGCGGCACCTCCTGGTCCTCGGTGCAGACCCTGCAGCAGATGACCATCGCCGGCACGATCGGCGGCTTCAACCCGACCAAGATCGGCGATCTGCGGCTGGCGGCCGACCGCAGCGGCAATTTGGCCGTGGTCTTCATGATCTGGCCGGCGGCAAAATGCTATTATCTCAGCCGTTACGGCGAGTCGGTACGCCTCGAGGGGTGGCCCCTCACCGGACGCTCCAAGCACCCCGACGTGGCCATCGACTCCTCCTCGGTGCACATCACCTGGCAACACCTGTTCGGTACCGATTACGCCATCGCCTACTCCCGGCGCCCCAACTCGGCGGGAGGGAGTTTTTCCACCCCCGTCACCATCAACGACGGGGCCCACCGGCCGCGCGTCGACGTCGACCCGTCCGGCACCCCCCACCTGGTGCACATGGACGACACCCCCGACGACACCGGCGACCGCAACACTTTCTACACCTACTGGACCGGCAAGGGCTTTTCGCCCCGCTACCTCCTCTCCGACGATGCCCCCAGCCGCTACCAGAACGTCGATCTGGCCGTGGCCAACGGCAACAACGCGCTTATGATCGAGAACGGCGGCACCTTCGTACTCTACAACTGGAAGGTGAACGGCAACTGGTCGGGGCACGAACGCTGCCCGACCACCCTGAACCGCCCCGACATGATCTCGTGCGACCTCTCGGGGGACGCCAAGACGGCGGCGATCGCCTTTATCAACAACCAGGAGGGGGTCTACCTGACCACCTCGGGGGCGGTCGATCCCGGCCCGGGTCCCGATCCCGACCCCGACCCGACCAACCAGGTGCCGGTGCCCGCCTTCACCACCACCCCCTCCAGCGGGGCGATCCCGCTGACCGTCACCTTCGACGGCTCGGGATCCTACGACCCCGACGGCCAGATCGTCACCTACAACTGGGATTTCGGCGACGGCACGGTGGGGGTGGGCCAAATCGTGCAGCACGTCTACAACGCCAAGGGGACTTTTCTGGTGAAGTTGACGGTGATCGACAACGCCGGGGCCAGCGCCACCGGCAACGGCCAGATTTCGGCCATCATCCCCAACATCCCGCCGGTGGCCCGCTTCACCTTCACCCCCACCTCGATCATCGTCCCCGGCACGGTCCACTTCGACGCCTCGGCCTCCACCGATGCCGACGGGGTGATCCTGCGCTACGACTGGGATTACGGCGATGGCGACTGGGGCTCGGGGCAGACCGCCGACCACCTCTACCGTACCCCCGGCCCCTTCACCGTCCGTCTGATCATCCGCGACGACAATACCGGCACCGCCTCGGCCAGTGGGCTGCTGCAGGCCTTCCCGATCCAGCCGCCGCTGAACATCCAGGTCACCCCGTTCGAAAACCGCAACCTGTTCTCGGTGGAGTACGGCTACGAGATCACTTGGGAACGCAACCCGCGCAACGACGAGATCGGCGCCCGCATCGCCCAATACAAGGTCTACCGGTACCTGCCCGAGGACGGCACCTGGCAGCACTTCCAGACGGTCGATGCCGCCAGCGCTCCCTTCCGGGTGATCGACCGCATCGGTTCGGTGAAGCGCGACCAGTACTACACCGTGACCGCAATCGATGCCGATGGCCGCGAAAGCCTGTCCCACGCCTCGCCGGCAGGTGGGGCGATAGCCGATCGCGCCCCCTGAAAACGCCAGCGGCACCGAGTTTTGCTTTCCCGGGGCTTTGTAGTATAATGATCTTTCGAGTGTGCGCGGCGGAAGACGACGTCGTGTCCGATATGCATCCCAAGTCTTGGAGGTACCGAAGTGAAAGGTAAGATCGCTGTTCTCTGGACCGTTTTTTTGCTGCTGGCCCTCAGCTTGGGTCTGGCCGCGGGCGAAAAGCCCCTGGTCACCGCCGCCGCTTCCGCCACCTGGCAGCCGCAAGTGGTGATCGCCAATCAGCCCAACCACATGTACGACGAGAAGTTGAGCGCCAAATTCCATCCCTCCGGCAAGCTCTACGTCGCCGGCATGGATTACAACATGGATACGCAACGCTATTCGCTAGGATTGTGGTGCTACGACGGCGAGACCTCCACCCTGGTCAAGACCGTCTCCGAGACCAACCTCCAGGTGTTCGAGCCCGACATGGCCATCGGCAAGGACGGCTGGATCCACCTGGCCTGGGTGGAGGCCGCCAACGGCAACGCCGACACCTGGTATTTCAAGTACCGCTACTTCGACGGCAACGCCTGGTCGCAGATCTTCATCCTGAAGACCGCCACCCTGCTCGGCTCGACCGGGGGCTTCAACCCCGAAAAAATCGACGACCTCGACCTCGACGTCGACCGCAACCACAACGTCTACGTCTCCTACATGATCTGGCCCGCCGGCAGGTGTCTGTTCCTCTCCTGGTACAACGGTCGTTCCTACGACGACCCCTTCCCGATGGGGGGGCGCTCCAAGCACCCGGCGGTGGCGGTCGACGAACAATACGTCCATCTCACCTGGCAGCAGCTGGTGGGCAGCACCTACCTGATCGGCTACGCCCGGCGCGACGTGGGTGAGGCCAACGTCGGCAAGTGGACCATCAACAAGACCTTGCCCAACATGCAGCACCGCCCGCGCATCGCCATCACCAAATCGGGCGAACTCGAACTGGCCTCGATGACCGATGTCCCCCCCGACGAGATCGTGCGCCACAACACGCACAAGTTTTCGGCCAACAAGGGGGCCAGCTGGTCGGGCAACTGGGTCACCACCGAAGGAATTCCGGCCAAGTACCAGAACGTCGACATCGCCGCCGGCGACAACAGCTACATCATCACCTCGCAACTCTTCCTGGGCCCGGTGTCCAACTCTTACTACTGCTGGTTCCGCAACGGCGAGTGGACCGGCACCAAACAGTTCAACACCGGCAAGGTCTACGGCGATTTCGGTTGCCCGGCGATGAGCCAGCAAAACGTTGCCGCTTTCGTCTACAACAATCGCGACACGGCCATTCTTGCCCTCATTTCCGACAAGATGGCCATCAACGAGCCCCCCACCGCCGTGATCACCCCTTCCGCCACCGAGGTGTTCTGGGGCGATTCGCTCTCCTTCTCGGCCGCCCAGAGCCGCGACCCCGACGGCACCATCTCTCTCTACGAGTGGGAGTTCGACGACCAGTCGACCGTCCCGACCGTCCAGGGCGCCGACCAGGTGAACATCACCCATGCCTTCGACGGTCGCTGGGGCGACGTCACCCTGAAGTTGTGGACGTTCGACGGCTCGGTGTACAGCCCGATGGCCAGCCAGCAGATCAAGGTCAAGGCGCTCTACTCCTGCCAGCCCACCGTGACCGCCACCACCATCCGCACCCTCCTCTACAACCGCCTGGGGAATGTGGTCACCTGGACCGCCAACGCCAAAAACGCCCAGGAGGGGTACTCGGTCGCAAAGTACGTACTCACCCGCTCGATCGCCGGCGCCCCCGCCACGGTCGTCTATGAGACCACCGACACCTCCCTGCCGAACTACAAGTACTACGACCTGTCGGTCCCCGCCGGGGCCACGGCCACCTACTCGGTGATTTCGGTGGACGCCGCCGGCCACCAGAGCCCGCCGACCAATCTGTAACCGCACCTCGCAAACAAAAAAAGGCCCCGCCTGGTGCGGGGCTTTTTTTTTGCCGGAAAATGAGGAGGAGCCCATGAAATTCAAGGTATTGCTGATCAACCCCGACCGCCGCGAACTGGCCCGCGAAAAACGCGAACTCGGCCTCAAGGGGCTTAGCATGGTCGGGGCCGGGAGTTTTGCCGAGGCCTATCGCCAGCTGGTCGATGACGGGCAGATCCACGTGGTGCTGACCGAATGGCGGCTGCCGTTGGAGCGCAAATCGGGCGAGACCATCGAGGGGCTCGACCTGTTCCGGCGGATCCTGGCCGTGCGCTACGAGGTCAACATTTTTCTCTACACCCGCGAGTACGACTGCGCCAACTTCACCACCGGGGGCATTGTCAATGGCTACTTCTTCAAGGGCGAACGCGACTTCGACGAAATCGCCAGCAAGGTTCGTGCCGAGGTGGTGAGCAGCAAGAGCCGCGCCCCGTTCTACGAGGCGCTGGTGGAGTACGCACGCATGGCCAAGGATGCCTGGCACACCCCGGGCCACAGCTCGGGCCATTCGGTGAAACAGTCGCCCTGGGGAAAAGACTTTTTCGAGTTCTTCGGTGAAAACCTCTTCCGTTCCGACATCTCGGTGTCGGTGCCGATGCTCGACTCGCTGCTCGACCCGCGCGGGGTGATCAAGGAGGCCCAGGAGTTGGCCGCCCGGGCATTCAATGCCCGCTACACCTTCTTTTCCACCAACGGCACCTCCACCTCCAACAAGGTGTTGATCCAGACCCTGCTCAAGCCCGGCGAGGCCATCCTGCTCGACCGCAACTGCCACAAGTCGGTGCACTACGGGGTGATCATCTCGGGGGCCGAGCCCATCTACCTGATGCCGTCGGTGAACCCCCGCTTCGGCATATTCGGCCCGGTGCCCAAACAGCGGATCTTTGCCACCATGGACCAGGCGCTGGCCGCAGGCAAGAAACTCAAGGTGTTGATCCTGACCAACTGCACCTACGACGGGCTCACCTACGACATCCGCGAGATCGT
>CAZTNO010000146.1:0-7435 GCA_964614865.1 uncultured Clostridia bacterium | reverse complement strand
TGATGGTGCGCGGGCCGCCCAGCGGGATGTCGCCCTCCTCGTCGAGCGGGTCGGGGGTCAGGTCCATGTAGTGCTCGAGTTCCTCGACGTCGGGGATGGCCTGCTTCCAGATGGGGTCGTTCATCTTCTCGATCAGGCCCAGGTAGTAGGTGTTCACCCGCATGGGGTATTTCTTGATGACCTCGGCGAGGCGGGGGTCGATCCGCGCCTTGCGGCCCTTGAGCCACTTCTCCAGATCCTCGAACGTGCGGATCGAATTCCGCAGGATGTCTTTATAGGCCATGGTTGTTCTCCTCTTCCTCCACCGAGACTGAACGATCGTTCGCCAGCCCGCCGGTTTCCAGGCCGTGCCGGGGGACGATGGTTCCGGGTAGCCCCCGCCAACCGTTCGATTCGCTCATTTGGCCGGCCCCTTCCGCCAGAACGAAATCCACCGCCGCCCGGGCGTGAATGTCGGTGGTGTCGAACAGGGGGATCGCCGCAGGCCCCGCCTTGATCAGCAAGGGCAACTCGGTACAGCCGAGAATGATCCCCTGGGCTCCCCGGGCGACCAGCCCGGCGATGATGCGCTCCATCTCCAGGGCCGCCGCGGGGTCGACGACTCCCAGGGCCAATTCATCGATGATGATCCGGTGGATCCGCTCGCGATCCGCCTTCTCCGGTACCAGCGCCTCGATGCCATGCTTGTCTTTCAGCCGGCCGGTGAAGAACTCCTCCTCCATGGTGAAGCGGGTACCCAGCAACCCGACCCGCGAAAGGCCCGCCCGCTGAATCTCCCGGGCGGTGACGTCGACGATATGCAAGATCGGGATACCCACTCCCCGACCGATCCCTTCGGCCAGCTTGTGGGCGGTGTTGGCGCAGAGCAGCAGCAGGTCTGCACCGCCGCGCTCGATCGCCTGCCCGGCCGCGAGCAGGATCGCCAGCACCCCCTCCCAGTCGCCGTGCTCGGTCAGGGGCTGGATATCGGCAAAATCCACCGAAACCATGACGCTGCGGGCCGAGTGGTGCCCTCCGAGCCGCTCCCGGACCATTTCGTTGATCAACTTGTAGTAGAGTAGCGACGACTCGCAGGTCAGGCCGCCCAGCAGTCCGATGGTTTTCATCTGCGTACCCCTCCCCGCCACGGGCCCCGGGAAAATCCCGGAGAAGACTTGCGGGTCCGTCGCGAAAGGGCATTCTAGCAGAGGCACCCATCGCCAATCAATGGCCGCTCGCTCCGGACGAAGGCAGCAATTGCCTTGGCCCTCCGGCTGGAAGAGAAAACGCCTTTACCAGAAAAACCTTTGCGGTCAGGTTCTTGAATTAATCCCGTTCCCGGCTATAATCTGCTCGCGGAGCCGCGGGGCCTGCACAGAAAGAGGTGCTGTCGTGAAGAAACGCAAGGTATTCGATTCGCTCAACTACTTTTTGCACTACCTGAGCTACCTGAGTATCGTCTTCGCCCTGGCGGCGGGGTACTACCAGGTCAGGTCGTTCATGGTTTCCCGCTGGTCGGGCCACTACAACCAGCAGGCCTTCACCAACCACTTCATCCTCTCGCTGACCATGTGGGGCTTCTTCATGGCACTGTTGAGCCTCAGCGACAGCGAGCGGTTGACTGCCAAAGAGATCGAAAGCATTCGCCGCAAGCGGATCCGAATGCGTAAAAGCATCGGCATCATTATCGTCTCATCGCTGGCTACCATCGTGACCGGCTTCTTCCTGCTACTCTTCCGACAAGACCAACTGCAGGGGGTGGCCATCATCTGCTTCGGCACCGGCCTGCTGGGCATGGCCAGACTGCTTCTGGACCGGTTGAAGTTCGTGGAGACCCTGCCGGAGGAGAGTGCCACCTAGGGAATGGTCTTGAGGATCTCGCCTACGGTGGCGGCGTTGGCCCCGGTGGGATCGAGCTCCAGGTTTCTCGCCAGGTGCTCGCGCGCCCCCTTCATGTCGTTTTCCCCAAGCAATACCAGGCCGAGTTGGTAGTGGGCGTCGGCGTTACCCGGATCGCTCGCCAAAGAACTCACGAAAAGCCCTTTGGCCCCGGCGGGATCGCCGGTGTTGAGTTTGCATACGCCGGCGTTGTAGAGGATCAAAGGGTCCTGGGTGCCGGCGGCCACCGCCCGGGTGTAGTACTCACCCGCCTTGGCAAAATCGCCCTGCTTGGCCAGCAGTTTGCCGAGTCCCGCCGCAGCCAGGGCGAAGTCGGGCTTGAGCTCCAGCACCCGCAGGTAGTCGGCCATCGCCTTTTCCGTCTCTCCCGCCTTCTCGAAACTCATCCCCCGGTAGAAGCGGGCCATGAAAGACTGGTCGTCGCGGGCAATCACCTGGCCGAACAACTCGGCCGCCTCGGCGAACTTGCCGGCGTCGAGCCGCTCCACCCCCTGCTTGAGCAGGTCGACCCCGACCGAAGCCTGGGGGACCGGCTCGATGGCCATGCTGATGTCCCGCTCGTCGGCAATCGAGAGCCGGATCGAGGTCTGCGCCGGGATGTAGCCGTCCCGCTGCACCAGCACCTGGTACAAGCCCGGCTGCAGGCCCGTCTTGTAGACGAAGCCCTTGTCGTCACTGACCATCTCGAAGCGCAGGTTCTGGGATTGGGCCGAAATCAGGGTGGCCCGAACCCCGGACAAAGGGGCACCGCTGGCCTTGTCCTTGATGGTGCCGCGGACGGTGGCCAATACTTGCGCCTCCAGGACGGCCCCGCTGGCGAGGGTCAGCAGGGCGGCGAAAAGGATCAGGGCGTTTGCTTTTCTCATGGTTTTTTCTCCATCGGGGATTGACTTCCAGGCAGCGACCGGGCGGCCTGTTCGATTTCCTCTGCCCGCAGGCGGCAGCGGGCCGCCGCATCGACCTTGCCCTGGCTCAGGTAGGCTGCGGCAAGCAGGCGGTTGAGCGAGGCGCTGTCCTCGTACCGGCGAAGGTGCTCGAGGCCGGTCGCGGCCTCGGCAAAGCGCCCCAGATCGATGGCGGCATTGGTCCACAGCACCCAGGTCGCATAGTCTTTTGTGTGGAGCGGGGCGAGCAATTCCAGTACCCGGGCTGGCTGTTTTGCCGCGGCATGGATCCGGGCCATCGTGGTCCGGGCCGCCGGGCTCGCCTTCCCCGGCCCGATCTGCTCGACCAGGCGTACTGCCTGCGAAACATCGCCGCTGTTGAAGTACTCCTGGGCACGGACAAAGAGATCCTGAACAGGGGAAAACGCGGCGGGGGGAGGGGCCAAGACCAGGGGTTTTGGCAACTGGAGAAAGGCGGGCTCGACCCGGATCGGCCCCGACTCGAGCCGGTCGTCGCCGTCCAGCAAGGCCAGCCGGTAGGAACCCGCTGCCACCTCGCCGAGGGGCAAGGAAAAATACCCTGCGCCGCCAGGAGCCGCCTTCAAGAGCACCAGCAGGGGCCTGGCGCCCGGTGTATCGGAGATCAGTTGCAAAACCGCCGTCGGCGAGGCGGTCACCGCTCCGGCGAGGGTCTCCCCCTGGGTGTAGACGAAGCGCGGGTCGACCGTGACCCGGACCCCCCCCAGGGTGAAAGGAAACAGGGGGGCAGAGTTTTGCACATGAGAGGCAAAACCCGCCAGCAGTCGAGGTTTTTTTTCCTCGACCACCACCTCGAGCTGACGGGAAAAAAACTCCTCGCTGAGCCGGTTCATCCAGGTGACCGACACCCGGTAGCGCCCCCCGATCACCGGGATGGCGTGAACGAAAACCACCTTGCGCTGGTCGATCGTTTTCTGCCGATCGCTGTCGAGGGCCAGGTCGAATCGTTGCTCGCCCTGGTAGATCACAACTCCCGCAGGAGATTCCAGGGTGAGGTAGAGGCTGACGCCGATTTCCAGCTCACCGTCCGCCCGGGGTTTGCCCCCGAGCCGGTCGGGCATGGCCGCGACATGAAGGGTGGGCTGGTCGCCGCTCCCCCCCACCGCCAGGTGCACGGTCCCCAGGATCCGGCGGGTGGAATCGCGGGTGGTCACGGTGCCCACCGGCTGGCCAAAACCGTGCAGGTAGGCGGTGCTGGCCGCCTGTTCGGGGAGTCGCTGGATCTCGCCCAGCACCACCGCCGAGGAGCTGACCGGGCTCCCCGAGGAGGGGTTGCCTTCGCCCGGAATCACCGACAGGGTGGCTTGGGCGAGCTCGGGGGAATTCTCGCTCACCATGCGGTAGGCTTCGAATCTGCTCCGCAAAGAGACCGACAGGTGAGGTGACAAGAGTTCGACGGGCTCGTTGAGCCCGGGGTAGAAGAGTTTGAAACCCCCACTGTCGCGGGGACGGTAGAAGAGCAGGGTCATGAACGGGGGCAACTGGGGATAATCGGTGTTGTGGTACGACCAGGTCTGGCACTCCACCAGATCCTGGTAGCCCGAGTACTGCTTTACTTCGAGCGGTTTTCCCAGCAGCACGTAGATTCTGCCCTGGTCGGACCTGACCCCGTCGAACCGCTCGACAGCCACCTGGCAGCGGCGGCGGAACTCGGCCAGGTACTCGTTTTCGGGAGTCTGGGGGCGGGGATCGCGAACCCGCCAGAACATCTCCTGAAAGCGCCGGCGGTCCTCGTCGGTGCCCAGCGAACGAAAAGTCTCTCTCTCCAGCCGGCTGATGATCGGGGCGACTTCATCCAGCCACAACTGCCAGGGGTCGGTGGCCCCCCGCAGGGCGAGGGCGGGCACGGCGCCGGTCGCCAGCAGCAGCCAGCATGCGATCCATTGCAGGGGGGGGCTCCTCATGACAAGGATTATACGGCCCGCCGAGGGAAAAAAGAAGGGGGGATGTCGCCATCCCCCCTTGAGAAACCGCTCAAAAAAAACTAGAACTGGACGCGCACCCCGGCGCGGAACAGCCTCGGGTTGACGATCGCGGCGATGTCCTCGAAGGTGTCGCCGGCATTGGTGATCACCGAGGTAGTGGTGTCCTCGTTGAAGACGTTGAAGCAGTCCACCATCACGCCCAGCCGCAGGTTGCCCAGTTTGAACGACTTTTCCAGCCGCAGGTCGAGATTGGAACGGGCCTCCAGCCTGTAGGCGCCACTGGGATCGGCGTAGATGTTGCGCGACCCCTGGTTGGTGGAAACGCGAAGTTCCCGGTTGTAGGTGTCGCCGCTGATGTACGAGTAATAGCCGGAGAAGTAGATGTCGAGGGGGAGGAGCACGGTCCCCTGCAACTTGATCATGTGGGTCGGATCAAAGGTCAGGCGGCCATCGGCGTTGATCTGGAAGTTGGGGTCGGTGTAGGTTTGCGACGAGCCGTAGGCAGTGGAACGGGTGGACCAGGAGAAGTTGTCGTTGGTGCCGGTGGCCTTGCCGTACACGTAGGAGGCCAGGAGTTGCCACCGATTCGAGAAACGCTTGTTGAGCACCAGTTCGATTCCCGAATACTTGCGGGTGGGGTCGCTCAACACGATCGCATGCTTGCCCGCGGTGGGGTTGGTGATCATCCACTTGTTCTGCCCCGGGTTGAGCTGGTTGTAGATCGTGTACTGCCGCCCGGTCTCCTCGTCGACAAAAGTATCGGTCTCGAACTCGCCGGTGACGTTGACCCGGTCGATAAAGTTCTTGTTGTCGCGACGGATGTAGTTGATCCCGACCGAGACGTCCTCGACCACCTCGCGCTCGATCCCCACCGTGAATTGGCTCATGTAGGGCATCTTGATGTCGGGGTCCATGGCATAGGTGGTGTTGTCGAACTGCTGCCGGAAGAACTCGGTGTATCCGACTCCGTCCCAGGCATAGCCGACAAAATCGGAGATGTCGGTGTTCATCTTGTTGTAGAACGAGGTGATGATGTTGTCGTAGAACAATCCCCAGTGGGCCTTGAGGGCGGTCTTGTGGTCGCCGAACAGGTCGAAGGTGACGCCGATGCGCGGGGCGATGGCGATCTTGGGCTTGAACACGGTGCCGGTGGTGTCGAGTTTGCCACGGTAGTAGTTGAAGCGCACGCCGGGGTTGATCTTCAGGCGGTCGGAAAACGACCACGAATCCTGGATGTATGCCGAGGTGCGGAAGTTGGTGGCCTTGGTGGTGTAGCCCTCGTACTGGTAGGCCAGGTAGGGGGAGCCGTAAAGATCCATGTAGCGGGTGCCGCCCGAGTAGCCGTACTCGGTTTTGGTGGGGTTCATCTCGACCTCGACGCCGAACTTGAAGTCGTGCGAGCCCTTGATGAAATCCTCGGCGTGGTGCGAAACCGAGCCGTTGGCCTGGTACCGGGTGCGGTAGGCGTGGTAGAAGCCGCCGGCGTTCACCGTCGACATGCTGGTGCCCAGGTCGTAGTGCCCCGACACGTCGTAGCCGGAGGTCGGGATCAACTTGTAGTAGGAGGTGAACCCGGCGAACTTGGCTTCCAGGAAGGTGTGGTCGGAAAAGATGTGCAGGTAGCTCAGGTTGAAGGCCAGCTCGGGTGACCGCTGCTTGCGGGTGGCCTCGGGCGAGGTGTACTTGCCGGCGCCGCGGTTCGAGCCGTTGAACAAATCGCCTTCGAGAAAGGCCGAGAAGCGGTTGTTGGTGTCGGGCTGCCAGGTGAGTTTCAGAAAACTGCGGGGCTGGTCGTAGACGCTCTTGTCGGGAAAGCCCGAGGGCTGGGTTTCACTGCGGTAGTACTGCAAGCCCAGGAAAAACCACAGTTTGTCTTTCTGCAAGGGGCCGCCCAAACTGAAGTGCACGTTGGAGAGCGCACTCTTGGCCGAGGTCAGGGCCGGATCGTCGGAGTTCGAACCGTTCCAGGAGGTCGGCTGCAGGAAGGAGTCGAAAGTGCCCGAAAACTGGTTGCCGCCGGTCTTGGTGATGGTGTTGAGGACGATGCCCGAAAAGCCGTCGTACTCCGCAGGGGCGCCGACTCCCATGACCTTGGCCTCTTCCACCACGCCATAGTCCATGAACACGTAGGCGGTGTGCAGCTCGGGATCGGAGACGTCGACCCCATCGATCTGGTACTGAACGCCGTTGTCGGAGGCGCCGAACGCCGAATCCTTGGAAACCCCGGGGGCCAGGTTGACGATGTTGGTGACGAACTGGTTGTTGGGGATGTTCTGGATCAGGTCTTTGGTGAGGGTGGTGGAGGCGGTTTGCGAATCCTTGATATCGACCATGGGCGGCATGCCCCGCACCACGATCTTCTCTTCGATCTTGCCCATCTGCAGAGGGAAGTCGACGGTCAGGGTCATCCCCACCGACAGCTTGATCCCCGTCCTGCGGGCGGTGTTGAAGCCGTCGAGGGCTGCTTCCAGGGCGTACTCTCCCGGCGGGAGGGCGACAAAGCGGAAGCGTCCGTTCTCGTTGCTGATGGCGATCTGTTTGCCGCCGATCAGATTCGGGGAGGTGGCGGTCACCGAAACCCCGGGCAGGGCTTCCCCGTCGGGGGTCATCACCTTGCCTTCGATGGCGCCATTCTCTTTGGACTGGGCCGAGACGGGGCCGGCCAGAATCAGCAGGACCGCGAAAATCGGGAGTGCGTACTTGAATAAC
>CAZTNO010000145.1:0-7455 GCA_964614865.1 uncultured Clostridia bacterium | reverse complement strand
TCCGCACCATCGACAACGAGACGGTGGTGATCCCCAACCAGGCGGCGGCCAAAGAGGAAGTGGTGCTCTGCGAATCCCACCTGCGCCCCTTCGCCCAGAAGGTGACGGCCTCGGCCCACTACCGCCACTCCCCCGACCAGGTGATTGCCGCCCTCCTTTCCGCCGCAAGCGACGTCAGCGAAGTCTGCTCCGAACCGCCCCCGCAAGCGCTGGTTTTTGATTTTGCCGATTCGGGCATCACCTACCAGCTCAAGTACTGGATTCAGGAGAGCAGTCGGGCCACCCCGATCGGGGGCGAGATCCGCCGGCGCATCTGGTACCGTTTTCGCCGCCAGGGGATCGAAATCCCCTTCCCGATCCGGGAGATCGTCCACCCCCAACTCCCCCCCCGCCGGCCAACCCGGTTCCGGTACTACGCGGCAATTCGATCCTGGCCGTGTTGTCGGACGACGAGATCGCCCACCTGGGACACGACCTCGACACCGCGGTGTTCGGCCGGGGCGAGGTGTTCATCCGCGAAGGCGAGTACTCCCAGCACTTCTGCCACATCGTGTCGGGCAAGGTGGAGATCAGCCGGGAGGGGAAGGTGCTGGCGACCCTGGGCAGCGACGATTTCTTCGGCGAGATGTCGCTGGTCACCGGTGACCCGGCCGGAGCGACCGTCACCGCAGCCGAAGAGACGGTGGTGATCCGCATCGCCCAGCAGAAGTTTCGCGAAACGGTCAAGATGAGCGAGGAACTGGCCCGCCGCCTCAGCGAGGTGATCATCCTGCGGCAAACCGAGCTGCGCGCCTTCTCGGAAAAGCAGGCGGGAACCGACCGCGGGGCCATCGCCAAAGATTCGGAAAACCTGTTCCGGCGAATCATCAAGTACTTCAACGCCGGTCCCGGTTGAATCGGGGCCAACCCCGTCCGGTAACCTTCAGGGCCTACCTTTCTTTGCCGGTGCCACCGCCACCTCCAGCACGACCTCTTCCGATGTTCCCGCCAGGTCGAAACCACGAAAGGTGAACAGGAAATTTCCCCGAAAGGCGGGCCCTGGCTGCCAACAAAAGATGCCCCGCTGCGGATCGAAGCTGGAGCCGATCGGCAAGGGGCGGCGTTTTCCGTTTACAACCTGAAAGCCCTGCCAGAGGGCTCCCACCCGGGCCCGATCCCCTTCGGGCAGGTGAACCTCGAGCCGACCTCCTTCAACCAGTTCCAGCTGGAAAGAACCGGCGGCCGGCCTGTCCACGATGTAAAACGGAGCCTTGAAATCCCACCCGGTACGGACCCGGAGCGACAGGTCCTCGTGGGACTGCGCTGCCGGGGAAACGGGTTGCGACAGCCAGGAAGCTTCGGGCCGGGAACGCGGGGGCGGGCCTTGGCTGGTCACCCCGTTGAGCACCTGGAAATACCGGCTGCCGATGCCATCGAGCCGACCGAGTTCGTCCTCCACGCTCCAGGCGATGCTGTGGGTGCCGTTGCTCATGGGGGTGGTATCGAGGTAAAAATAGCCGACCGCGCCGGCGGCGTTGACGTAACCGGGGAAGAGGGAGGCGATGTCGGGACGGTACTGGTTGTACACCGGATGACCCAGCGGAACGCCGTCGACCCATACCCAGATGGTCGAGCCATCGCCCCGAATCGCCGCCGGCGGGGGGGTCAGCGCCCAGCCGAAATTCACGTAGCCAGGGCCTGTGGCAGGTCCGCCCTGGGAAGGGGTGTCGATGGTGCCAAAAGGCAGCGTGGCATGGGCGTTGTCGACCACCAGGGTGCGGTTGCCCAGCGTCGTGGTCCGCCCCTCCCGATCGGTGGCAACCACCGTCAGGGTGAAGGTGCCGTTCCCCTGGTTGGGCAGGAAGTTGGTCAGCATCATGTACCCCCAACCCGACCGGCTACTCAGGGGGACGGTCGGATTGGCCTGTTCGATGTCGGGCCGCGCCCCGTCCACGAAAACCGCATCGCCGATGAAGCAGAGCCCCCCCGGCGGAGGAGGTTCCCCAGCAATGGGCTTGCGGTAGACTTTGACGGCCACGACCTCCACGTCGTCGAGCGCCCAGCCGGTCACCGCCACGTTGCCGGAGAGTCGCCCCGAATTCGCCCCGGGAGTGTCGAGGGTGCCGGTCGGGGCACTACCCGTGGTCCGTTTGTCGAGCGTTACCTGAATCTGCTCGGGCGAGTTGGCTGCCCCCGCGGAAAAGACGCTCACCGTTCCCGCCGACCCGCCGAAAGGCTGGCCGCTGGCGTTCACCGTGACGGTCAGAACGCTATCGCCGCTGCCCGAAGTGGGCGAAACCGAGATCCAGGGAGCCGAGGTGCTGGCGATCCAGTCGAGGGTGCCGCCCCCCCCGTTGCTCAGCAGGACCTGTTGCCCGGCGGTAACCGTGGTGGCCCCGATCGCACCGAAAGCCAGCCGGCTGCGGTTGAGCTCGATCGTCCCCGAAGGAATCTCGGTCACCAGGTAACACACCGCGCAGGAGACGATCGCCGAAGTGTAGGCGATTCTCATGTAGCCATTCTCGCCCCAGCTGCTCCCCCAGCTGTTGCGCAGGAAGAACACCCCTTCGGCGTCGTCCCAGCCGACCAGGGCCACGGCGTGGTTGGTGGGGGTGTATTCGCAGGGGGTCTCCGAGCAATGGGTGTTGGCGTCCTGGTAGATCCCCCCGCTGTAGGCGCTGAACGCCGACGAAACCTCGACCGCGGCATCGACCACGCCATAGGTCATGATGGCGGTTTTGATGGCCTCGACATCGCCGCAGGGGACTCGATACCAGCCGGCAAACCGCACCCGGGGATCTGCGTCGTGGAGACACTCGCCCGGATCGGTCGGGGTGTAGGGGAAGCCCTGTTCGCCGGGTACACCGACATCGACCAGCGCCTGAAGTTCGGAATAGCTGTAGTCGGCGCCGTCGCAACCAAAAAAATGATCGCGATACTCGGAACGGCGGCCCAGACACCAGATGATGTAAGCCTCGGAAAAATCGACGCACGCGGTTCCGGTCAGGCCTCTGGCCAGGTTGTAGACCCCTTCGGCGGCGGCGCTGGCTCCGAACGCATAGCAGGAGCCGCACCCCCCCTGATTCCGCACCGAACCGATGTAGTTCTTGCCCCCCACGTCGCGCCAGTCGAAACGGGCCGGCAGGGAGGTTTTGCCGAGGATCCCTGCCAGAGGGCCGACCCCGGGAGCGAAGGGGTCGGTTTTCCCGGGGCGGAGGGGGCGTCTGGACAGGAGGAGGGCCCGCTCGGCGGGGCTCAAGTCGAACACCCAGCTGTGGTCCACGGTGAACCCGTAGCCGTTGTCGGCGATCTTCTGGCGGAGTTCCTCGAGCGAATCGTCGTCGGCAAAAACGACCTGTTCCTGGGCCTTTTGGCCGAGGGGGAACAGGCAGAGCACCGCCAGGGCGGTCACGATCGGGTGAAAGAGACGATGAAACAAAGCCACCTCCAAAAGACGATCAGCAAACCCGGCGAAACCGGACGGGCCGGCTCATTCTACCACTCGCCGGGGGAGGGGCGCCAACGGTTCGCCGGGGCGATAAAAATCCGTCAGCGGGACTTTTTCTTGCCAGCAATCCTGTTCAGGGCAGTCAACTGGTCCTGGACGATTCGCCGGCGCCGGCGGCAAGACTCCGCAAACGGGGCACCCATCCGGTAGCCGAAAAGGCGGATCGACAAGCCGAGCCAGATCACTTTGCGGGCGCAGCCGAGACGGAACGTTCCTGCACCGAACCGGGCCAGCACGGCGAACAGGGCCCGGTAACTCTGTTCTGCCCCCGTTTTGGAATACCCCCGGTCGTGCATCACCCGGACCGCGGGCAGATAGCGGAGTTCGCCATAGGGGCGCAACGCTTCGCCGAGCAAAATGTCTTCGCCGTACAGGAAGAAATCTTCGGGAAAACCGCCGACCCGCTCGATCACCTCGCGACGGACCAGCAACGCCGTGCCCGACAACCAGTCCAAGGCGACCTGCCGCTGTTTGCGATAGGGGACCGCCTGGTTCAGGAACACCCCCAACGCCGAGCCACCGGGGAGGCGGGATAAACCCAGGAAGTGGCAGGTCAGCGAAGCCAATCCGGGACGTTTCCCCCCCACCCCGGGGTCGAACCCGCCATCGGGGGCCAACAGCGCCGGAGTCCAGGCCACCGCGGCCCGATCGGCTTCGAGGGCGGTCAGCAATCCCTCCAGGGTATCGTCCAGAATCTCGGCGTCGGGATTGAGAAACAGCACCAACCGGGCCGTCCCCTGACCCGCGAGCTGGCGCAAGGCGACGTTGTTGCCGGCGGCAAAGCCCAGGTTGGTCGATTGCCGCATCAGCCGGACGTGGGGGAACTCCCGGACCACCTGCTCGGGGCTGCCGTCGGTAGAGGCGTTGTCCACCACCACGGTGGTCTCGACCGCCTCCCCGAGCGAATAGTCAACGGAACGGAGGGTGCGAAGGATTTTCGCCCCTCCGTTCCAATTGACGATGACAACTACAAGTTTTGCTCTCCTACTCAGCCTCGGGAACTCCCATTTTGGGTCCGATCTTCACCACCACCTGGTGGGTCTCGGAGGCGAAACCGCCCTGATTCCGCTGGAACACCAGGGTGAACTCGCCCAGGAATCCGGGCCCGGGAATCCAGGAGAAGAGTCCGGTTTGGGCATTCAGGGTCGAGCCGATCGGCAGCATCCGGCGTTCGCCGTTCACCACCTGCCAGCCCTCGAAGGTCTCGCCGAAGGCGGCATCGGCCCCCCGGGCATCGCCGAGCAGAAGGGACAGCGGTTGGCATTCCCGCAGGTTCAACAGCATGACCCCGTCACTGGCTGGTTCGAGCTCCAAAACGGTCTGCTCGAAACCAAGGCGGGCCCGGAGCGAGCGGCCCGTCAGCGGAAGGGAGGTGGCACGGCCGATCGGCAGGGTGGCGTTCGCCAGTATAGGGGAGTGGGTGACCCCGGCATTCATGACCTGGAAGTAGCGACTGCCAATGCCCTGGATCTGGCCCTGGCTATTCTCCACGCTCCAGGCGATCGAATGGGTGCCGTTGGTCAGGGGGGTGGAATCGAACACGAACAGGCCGCCGGCACCGTTGCTGTTGGCCAGTCCCGGGAAGATGGAGGCGACGTCGGGCCGCAGGACGTTGTATGCGGGGTGCCCCAGCGGGACGCCGTCGACCCAGGCCCAGATGGTCGAACCATCGATCGGGATCGAGGCCGGCAGAGGCGAGAGGGCCCAGCCGAAGTTGTTGACGGTGGCCGAGACGACCCCTCCCTGGGTCGGGGTGTCGATGGTGCCGAAGGGGAGGACGGCGTGCAGGTTGTCACAGACGATGGTTTTTTCGCCCAGTTTCACCTCGAACCCCTCGCGGTCGGTGGCGATGGCGTGGATCACGTACTGGCCGTTGCCGCCATGGGGCAGGGTGTTGGTCAGCATCATGTAGCCGTAGCCGGCCCGGTAGTGGAAGGGGAGGTTGGCATAGGTGGTCTCGACGTCGGGGCGAGCCCCTTCGACGAAGGTCGCATCGCCGATGAACACGAGCCCGTCGGCATTGCGAGGCTCGCTGGCATTCATCGGATCGCGGTAGATTTTCACCGAGACGACTTCGACGTCGTCGAGCGCCCAGCCGGTCACCGGAATTTCACCGGTCACGTTCCGGGTCATGTGAACCGGAGTCTCCAGGGTGCCAAAGGGTCTGGTCCCTGCCGAGGTCACCCGCAAAACCACCGAGAGTTTGAGCGGCGAGTTGTCCGCCGCGGCATCGGCAAAGGCGATCGAACCGTAATAGGTGCCGACGGCGAGCCCGGCGGGATTCACCGAGATGCCGACGATCGCATCCCCGGCCCCGCTGGCCGGATCGACCGTGATCCAGGAAGCGGAAGGGGTGGCGGTCCAGTTCAGGACCCCAGCGGCGCCGACATTGGTCAGCTGGACCGTTTCGGTCGAGGTCGAGGACTTGCCGACGATGGCGCCGAAGTTCAGGTAGTCGCGATTCAGGCCGAGGGCGACCGAAGTCGTGGCCACGACACTGAACCGGCTGTCGGAATCGTCCCAGAGTTCACCAAGCCGGACCCGCACGAGGTAATCGGTGCCGAGGGTCTGCGTGGCGGGGACCACCCAGTTGATGAAGCCCTGTTCGGCCGGAGCCGAACCGAGATCGGCCACCTTGACGCCGGTCTTCAGCAGTTCGACACTGACGGTCCCGGTCATGCCGGTGGCCAGCCACGAGATCGAGTAGGGAACGCCCACCTGAAGGGTCTCTCCACCGTTGGGCGAGACCACCTTGAACAGGGGGATGGTGAAGGATTCGCTGCTCTGCCCGATCGCTCCGGAAGTACCGGCGTCGCGGATGCGGAGCACACAGTTGATCGAATTCACCGCGGGCACCACCCAGGGGTAGGAGTTGATCGTGATATACGTCGGGCTCACAGAGGCTGAACCAGAACCAGAAACGCTGGCGACGTTGCTCGCGACCGGGGTCCAGGTCACGCCGCTGTCGGAGGAAAAGTCGATATCGACCGCGGTGATGGCTCCGGTAGTCGTCCACTCGATGTTCTGGGTGGAACCGGCGGCCCACTTGGTGCGCAGGGTCGGTTTCTTGACGTCGATCGAGGCGCTGGAGTTGTATATCCTCAAGGTGCCACGGTCGCCGTTGGCCGACTGGCTCAGCAGGTCAATGCATACGCCGTTGGCCCGACTCTGGTCACTGGGATTTCCGGATCCGACGGGCGATGGATGACCGCTGAAAGTCCCGCCGTAGACCGAGGTCAAGGGGTAGAAGTTGCTGTCGGAGATGCGCACCGAATAGGTGCTGCTGCTACTGGGGACGACCGCGCTGCCGTGCTGGTTGACGTAATAGAAACTGCCCGACTGATAGAGACCGGCGTAGTAGCCCTTGTTGTCGCTGAACTGGGTGACTGCGGGGCGAGCCGAGATGGCAAAGGGGGGCGCGGGGCTGGTCACGCCGTAGACCTGCTCCATGACGAAGGCGGGGCTTGGCTGCAGGGTCAGGGCTGCATCGAAACTGGCGATGCTGTTGCCATAGGCGGTGGTGTAGTCCTTGTTCAGCCGGAACGGCCAGTAGTTGAGATCGACCACCAGCAGCTTGTTCTTGGGACCGTAGCTGGGGTGCTGGACGTACCAGGGGACCTGGGAGTAGGACCGGGGATACTTGGAGTTGCGGATGTAGAGGACGGCGCCCGGAATGTTGTAGGGGACACGTCCGACCTCCCAGCCGTATTCGCCGTGGTAGTCCGCGGTGTAGTAGGAGCCGATGGCCAGGGTCTTGTCGAACAACGTCTTGTTGCGCCACTCCAGCAGGTAGTACTGGGGATAGCTTATGGTGCTGGGCGAAACCCGCCAGCCGGGATCGGAGTTGGTCCAGCCGGCCGGAAAGGAGGTGGTGGCGGTCTCGAAGTCCTCGATCACCGTGCCGTCGAGGTTGATGTTGTCGAAAAACCACCCCTCCTCGGTTGTAGCCGAATCGGTACGGTAACGCA
>CAZTNO010000144.1:0-7489 GCA_964614865.1 uncultured Clostridia bacterium | reverse complement strand
GGCGGGGGTGAAGGTGTAGCCTGCCAGGGTCGGCGTTACCGTGCCAGACCAGTTGTGGGGGACCGTCGCGGAGTAATTTCCTGAGTTATCGGTCACTGGATTGCCGGGTAACCCCGACAGGGTCACCCCGGCCAGGGGCGATCCTCCCAAGGTCACCGTCCCCGAGATGGTCGGGTCGAGGGCAAAACTCGCCGTAACCGAAATATCGGCCATCACGTTCGTGTCGGTACGGGCGGCCGTCAAGACGTTATCGCTCCAGGAGACGAAGTGGGTGCCGGCATTCGGCACCGCGGTGACGGGGCTCCCATTACCCCCGTGGGCCACGGTCTGCGGGCTCGTCCCCAAGATCGATCCGCCCGCTCCCGCGATGTAGATCAGGGTATGGGTGTCGATGGCAAAGTTCGCCGTGATCGCCAGGGGGGCGGTCACGTTCGCCACGGTCAGCGGGTTGGCGTTCGAGGTGAAGCCTCCCGTCCCGGTCCAGTTGACGAACTGGTAGTTCGCTGCGGGCAAGGCTTCCACCGGGGTGGCGGCGCCACCGGGAAAGATGAACTGGGAGGTCGACCCGCCGAGGCTACCGCCGGGTCCCGCCTGGAAGGTGACAGCATGTTGAACGACCTCGTAGGCGCCGATGTCGATGCCCGCCCCCTGGGGCCGCGTGATCCCGCGCTGGTCGGTGGCGGGAGCGCCTGTCGCAGTACCCGCATCGAGGGCTGGGGAACCAATCCCGATCGAAATGGTCTGGGTCGGCCCGCCATTGTCTGCGAAAGAGCCCAGTATCGGATCGGTCACGATGAGGTTGATTGCGGTTGAGCCGGCGGGAGCCCCCCCCTGGACCACAGAGTAGGAAATCGTCGGGGTTGAACCCGTATCGTTGACCATTTGCCCGTTCGCGTTCCCCCACAGGATCGAGTTTGTTACCGCAGGGCTACTGTATTCGTTGTACATCCCGCCGCCAGAGGATGCCGAATTTGCAGTAAACGTGCAGTTCGTCACCGTGGGTTGGGAACACTCTTGGAAGTATACCCCACCACCCTCATCCGCGTAATTATTTGAAAACGTGCAGTTGTTCAACACCGGGGCCGCGGAGAAAGCGCCGGACATCCCGCCGCCATAGGAAGCCGAGTTTTCCGCGAAGGTGCAGTGGGTCACCGTGAGGTAGGCACAATCATCGTAGTACATCCCGCCGCCATAGGAAGCCTCGTTTTCCTCGAAGGTGCAGTAGGTCACCGTGGGGCTAGAGGATAAATTGGTCATCGCGCCACCATAACCGGCCTTGTTCCCCGAGAAAAGGCAGTGGGTCAACGATGCATTGCCCGTGTTGATTACAGCACCGCCAATGCTCACTGCCGAATTGCTGGTGAAGGTGCAGTTCGCCACCGTGGGGCTGGTTAGATCATTGAACATCCCGCCGCCCCAACTATGGGGAAAGCCGCCGTTGGCATTGCCGCCACGTACGGTGAACCCGTCGAGGGTGGCGCCGGTCGCCCCGAACACAACGTGGTAGCTGTTTTCTCCGTTGCCAGCGAAATTGGCCCCGTCATCGCCGGTCAGGTCGCCCGAGAGGATGGTGACGTTCGTACTGACGTTCCGCTGGGTTCTGGCGGTCTCGGTGCCGGCAAAGCCGCCGTAGAGGGCGACGCCGGATTTCAGTTCAAAGGAGAAGGTTCGGTCGGTGCCCAGGGTCGGCTTGTAGGTCCCCGCCGCCACCCAGAACTCGGTGTTTGGGAGGGCGTACTCCAGGGCGGTGATGAACTGGGCTTCGTTCATCGCTGCGGCCCAGGATGACCCGTCGCCGCCAGCGGAATTTTCGGCATCGACGCGGAGGATGAGGGTCGATGCGTATTGGAAGGTGGCTTCGATCATATGGCTGGTCGTGACATTGGGGAAGGTGTAGCTCGTCACCGCCCCCACCGAGGCCCCGTCCACCCGCACGTCGGCGATGGCAAAGCCGCTGTCGGGGGTGATGGAAAAAACCTGGCTCGAACCGTGGTTCACGAATACCGCGCCGGAAGGCGAGATCGACCCGCCCGTTCCGGCTGTCGCCGAGATCGGGTGGGTGTCGATGGCAAAGGTTGCGGAAATGGTGTGGCTGGCCGTGACACTGGTGAAGGTGTAGCTCGTCACCGCACCGACCGAAGCGCCGTCGACCAAAACGTCGACGATGTGGCAATTCGCATTCGGGGTGATGGTGAAAGCCTGACTCGCTCCGTGAGTTACGGAGGTCGGGGTAGCGGGCGAGATCGAACCGTTCGCTCCCGCGGTGGGGGTCACTGAGTAGGTATTGATGGCAAAGCTCGCCGTGATCGTCTGGTCAACCAGCACATTGGCCACGGTCAGCGGGTTGGCGGTCGAGGTGAAGCCTCCTGTCCCGGTCCAGTTGACGAAGTGGTACCCTGCGGCGGGAACAGCCTCCACGGGGGTGGTGTCGCTGCCTTCATAGAGGCTCTGGGAGGTGGTTCCGGCAATCGTGCCATTTCCTCCCGAAACGAAGGTCATCACCAAGAGCTGACTCCTTCGCTCCAGCGCACCGATGTCGAAGAACCCGCCCTGGGGCCGGCCAACCCCGCGCTGGTCAGTAACAGGACCACTCGTGATCCCTGCGTCGAGGGCCGAAGAGCCGCTTTTCAGAGCGCAGGTCCGGGTGGGGCCACCATTATCGGCCAAAAGACCCAGCAAAGGATTGCTCGTGATGATGTTGCTCCCGGTCCCGCCGGCGGGACCCCCCCCCTGGGCCACGCAGTTCGTCATGGTGACCGAAGAGGTGTCCAGATTTTCAATCTCGGCTTGCCCCGATGCGAGGGTGTCCCAGAAGACGCAATTGATCACCGTGGGGGAACTGCCCTGATAATTCTGCATCGCGACCCCTTTGGGAAAATTTCCCGAAGCTTTATTGCCGGAAAACGTGCAGTTATGCACGAGAGGATGGCTGGAAAAACTGTTGTAGATTCCTCCGACTTCGAAACTTCCGTCGTTTTGATAGAAGGTGCAATTGATGATGGAGGGGCTCGATTCTACATTGTACATCGCCCCCCCCCGGGACACGGTCTTGTTTTCCGAGAAGGTGCTGTTCCTGATCTCAGGACTCGAATTCCCGTTGGCCATCGCACCGCCTTCCCCCGCATAGTTTTTGAAAAACGTGCAGTCGGTCACCACGGGGTTGCTGCCATTCAGGTTGTACATCCCGCCGCCGTTGTAATTCGCTGAATTCAGGCTGAAAGAACAGTTGGTCACCGTCGGGCTCGCCTGTACGTTGAGCATGCCCGCGCCACGATCCTGGGATCCGCTCATGACGTTCGCTCTCCCTCCGCGCACGGTGAAACCGTCTAAAATGGCCCCAGCCCCCAGGTTGGCAGCGTAAACAACGTGGTGGCTGTTCTCGTCGTAGTTGGAATACCAGTAATCTCCGGAGACGTACGGCGCGTCGTTTCCGTTGAGGTCCCCCGAGAGGGTTGTGACGTGCTGCTTCCAGTCCCGTTGATTTCGGAGGGTTTCGGTCCCATCAAAGCCGCCGTAGAGGGCGACTCAGCTCTTCATCTGAAAGGAGACTGCGCGATCGGTGCCGGGGGTCGGTTTGTAGGTCCCCACCGCCACCCAGATCTCGTCGCCGCTGACCGCCGCCGCCAACGCGCTCTGCAGATCGACGTGGGCATTGGCCCAGTTCGCCCCCGTGTTGGCACCGGTGGCGTCGTGTTTCACATGAACGATCGCTCCTGGCACCGGCGCTGCCAGCGCGACGAGAAAAAAGATCGCCCACGACAGCCATGTTCCCTTGATCCGCTTCATATTCTCTCTCCTGGTGGTGTTGTTCGGCTCCGGAATCTGCGAAAACCATTCGCATCGGCATAAAAAACGTTCTTCCATTATATCAAAAAAATCGGGATCGACGAAAAACTGCCTGACCTGCCCGGTCGGGTCAACTACTTTCATGAAAGTCATGGTTCGCGAAACCACCGCTTCCCCCGGGGGAGCGTTGAAAAAACGCAAAACCGGGTTCATACTTGGAACAGGAGGGGAGATGCTCAGCAGCAAATTGCTCGATTTGATCAACCAGAGTTCCGGCCAGATGGCCGTCAAATGGCGAGATTGGATCCGCAACTCCCACCACATGGTCACCTACCAGAAGCTCAGCGACGAGGTGCTCGTCATGCGGAGCAAAGGGGTGATCGAGAACCTCGGCCGCTGGATCGACCGCGGGTTCACCATGGAGGAGGTGGGGAGGGTCTACGTCGAGGTCGGTCGCGAGCGGTACCGCGAAGGGTTCCCGCTGTGCGAGGTGGGGCTCGCCTTGCACTTCACCAAGAAGGTGTTGTGGAACCACCTGATGTCGGAGGGGTTGATGACCAACTCGCTCGAGATCTACCAGGCGATGGACCTGATCGTGCAGATCCAGAACTTCTTCGACATCACCGCCTTCTACATCACCCGCGGCTATCAGGAGGAGTTGTACCTGCAACTAAACCGCACCGGAAAAGTGCCCTTTGATACCCTGGACCGCTTCTTCCCGGCCGAGTCGTTCCACTGCACATTCGCCAGCGAACTAGCCTGAGCCCGGCCGCCGACCTGGGCCCTGGCAAAAGATTCGGGCGGGGGGCGCCGGCGCTACTGCCGGACCATCTCCAACTCGATGTCCACCTTGACCGTCTCCCCCACCACCAGGCCGCCGCCATCCAGCTTCTGGCTCCAGGAGACACCGTAATCCTTGCGGTTCAATTCGGTGCGGGCTGAAAAACCCGCCCGGGTCTTGCCCGAAGGGTCGGTGAGTTTGCCCTGAAACTGGAAGGGGAACTGGATCTCGCGGCTCACCCCGCGCATGGTGAATTTTCCGCTGATCACGTACCCGTCTCCCTCCTGTCGCACCGAGGTGCTGGTGAAGGTGATTTCGGGGTGGGTTGCGGCATCGAAGAAATCTTTGCCGCGCAGGTGTTCGTCGCGCTTGGTGATACCGGTGTCGATGCTGGCCACCTGGATGGTTGCCTTCACCGAGGCCTTGAGCGGGTCGGCTTCGTCGCCGGTGATGGTCACCGAAAAATCCTTGAAATGGCCGTTGACGTTAGATAGCAACATATGACGGACGGCAAAGCCGATGCGGGAGTGGGCCAGGTCGACTATCCACTCGGCGGCCATCAGCGGCAGGGCCAGCAGGCAACCAACGGCGACCAATCCGGGCAATGCTCTTTTCATGAGGACCTCCGGGGGGCTGCGGTTCATTAATGCGGTGAATCGGGAGAAAATTCAGCACGATTCTTCAGAGCTTGAAAAATCGCCCGACCGCCGATCGATTCGGTTAATTTCTGGAGAAACTTGGCAAGGCGGGATCGGGGTCTTGCCGCCCCCCTATAAACGAGCCGTCGGGATCAGCTCGCCTCCCCGCCCCAGCCGGCGAAGATACGCTCGATCATTTGCACCACGGCCGGCGGCTGAAACGGCTTGGTCATGTAGTACTGCGCCCCCAGGGAGAGCCCGCGGGCCCGGCTCTCCTCCTCGCGATCGGCGGAGAGGATCAGGATCGGCGGGGCGATGCCGGGCCCGCCCTGCAACGCCGCCAGCACCTCGGCTCCGGCCAGCACCGGCATGTTCATGTCGAGGATCATCAGGTCGAAGTGCTCTTTCTCGAGCAGATCGAGGGCGATCCGGCCATTCACCGCCTCGGCGCAATCGTAACCGCGCTTGCCCAGGTAAAAACCCAGCACCTTGCGCAGGGTGGGCGAATCGTCCACGATCAGGATGCGGCGGCCCATTTACCTCGCCGTCTTCCAGGCCCCCTCGAGTTCGTCGACATCCATCTGGTGGTAGTAGGAATACCCGGTGCCGGCAGGGATCAAGCGGCCCATGGCCACGTTTTCCTTGATGCCAGCAAGGATGTCTTCCTTGCCGGCGATGGCGGCATCGGTGAGCACCCGGGTGGTCTCCTGAAACGCGGCCGCCGAGATGAAGCTGTCGTAGGCCAGGGCGGCACGCGAGATCGGCAACAGGGCGGGCTTGGCCTTGGCCTGCTGTCCCCCCTCGGTCGCCACGCGGGCGTTCTCTTCCTCGAATTTCCACTTTTCGACGATCTGGTCGGGGATGAAGTTGGTGTCGCCGACATCCTCGATACGGCGCCATTTGATCATCTGGCGGATGATGATTTCGATGTGCTTGTCGTTGATCTCGACCCCCTGCAGACGGTAGACGTCCTGGATCTCTTTGAGCAGGTACTCGGCCAGCTTCTGCTCGCCGAGGACGTTCAGGATGTCGACCGGATTCAGCGGACCGTCCATCAGCGGGGTGCCGGCGGTGATCTTGTCCCCGTCGCCGACGATGATGAAGCTGCCGCGGGGGATGTTGTGTTCGTCGGGGCGGACGTTCTTGTCGAACGGCTTGATGGTGAGCTTGCGCGCCCCCTTCTGCAACTTGCCGTATTCGACGATGCCGTCGATCTGGGCCATCTTGGCCGGAAACTTGGGTTTGCGGGCCTCGAACAGCTCGGTGACCCGGGGCAGACCGCCGGTGATATCCTTGGTCTTGGAGTGCTCCGAAGGGATCTTGGCCAGCACGTCGCCCGCTGCCACCTCGTCCTTGTCTTTCACCGAGATGTGGGCGTTCACCGGCAGGTAGTACTTGCGCTTGATCTTGTTGGTGATCTTGTCGCGCACCAGGATTTGCGGCTGCAACTCGTCGCGCAGCTTTTCGTTCTTGATGTCGATCACGATCTTGGTGATCAGGCTGGTCTGTTCGTCGCGGTCTTCGACAAACGAGACGTTCTCCTCGAGGTCCTTGAGCTCGACCACTCCGTTTTCGTTGGTCAGGATCGAGTTGGCAAAAGGGTCCCACTCGATCAGCGGATCGCCCTTGTTGACCGCCTGTCCATCCCGCACGAGCACCTTGGAGCCGTAGGCCACCGGATAGAGAGCTTTTTCCCGCTTGCGCGAATCGAGGATCTGGATCGAGCCGATGCGGCTCATCACCACCTGGGTCTTCTCTTTGTCTTCGATCAAATCGAGGTTGTTGAACTGGACGATGCCCTCGTAGCCCGACTGCAACCGGGTCTGCTCGGCCCCCATGACGATACCGCCGATGTGGAACGTGCGCATGGTGAGCTGGGTGCCGGGTTCGCCGATCGACTGGGCGGCGATCACCCCCACCGCTTCGCCGAGCTCGATCAGGGCGCCGGTGGAGAGGTTTCTGCCATAGCACTTGCGGCAGGTGCCGGAGCGCGTTTCGCAGGTAAGCACCGAGCGGATTTTGACCCGCAGGATGCCCGAATCGATGATCTCCTTGCCCTTGTACTCGTCGATTTCCTCGCCGATGCGGACGATGATCTTGTCGGGGTCTTCGGGCGAATAGATGTCTTCTTGCGAGATGCGACCGACGATGCGGTCGATCAGGGGCTCGATCTCTTTGCCGTTCTCGATGATGGCCGCCACTTCGATCCCGCCGAGGGTGCCGCAATCGTCTTCCTTGACGATGATTTCCACCGCGGCGTCGACCAGTTTGCGGGTGAGGTAGC
>CAZTNO010000143.1:1538-7495 GCA_964614865.1 uncultured Clostridia bacterium | reverse complement strand
GGTCGGTTCCGTGGGCAACCAGGGGTGTCAGGAGCAGTAGCCAGATCAACGCCGGCACCTTGTTCATGTCGGTCATTGTACCGTTTCCCCGGGAAAAATCAATGGACTAGGCGGGGAGGGCCGTTGTATAATCGACAAATGGAACCCCGTTTGCTCCGGCTGGTACTCAAGAAAAACGAAGATCCCCGCCTGTTTCGCGGCGACCCCTGGGTGTACGACAATGAGTTCCTGTCGCCGCTGCGCGGTATCGAACCCGGCACGATCGCCGAGATATTCACTGCCGACGGGCGTTTCGTCGGCACCGGCTATATCAACCCACGTTCCACCATCGCCGCGCGCATCCTCTCCTGGGAACGGGGCGAGGAGATCGGCGCCGATTTGCTCCGGCGCCGGATCGAAAAGGCAAATCACTTGCGTTTGCGGGTCGAACCCGACAACGACTGTTACCGCATGGTGTTCTCCGAGGCCGACCAGCTTCCGGGACTGGTCATCGATCGCTTTGCCGACACCCTGATCCTGCAGATCACCACGGCGGGCATCGAACGCTTGAAAGGGGTGATCGTGGCCGTCCTCGGCGAGCTCTTCCCCGCTTGGCGGATCATCGAGAAGTCGACCGGGCCCGCCCGGGAAAAAGAGGGGCTCGAGCCGGCGTTGGGGGTGGTGGGGGCGGGGGGGGGCAGCCAAGGCGAAATCGTGATCAACGGCATCCGCTTTGCCATCGATTTTCTGCACAGTCAGAAAACGGGTTTTTTTCTCGACCAGCGGTTGAATTACCGCCTGCTCTTTCCGCTGGTTTCCGGCCAGGAAGTACTCGACTGCTTTTCCTATGTCGGCGCCTGGGGCCTGCATGCCGCGGCCCATGGGGCCCGCCACGTCGAGTTTTTGGAAATTTCGCCCGAATCCTTGGGGCAAACAGCAGAAAATATTGCCCGCAACGGCTTTTCACCCGACCGTTTCACCCTGACCCGCGCCGATGCCATCGTGCGCCTGCGGGAGATGAGCGATGCCGGCGTGCGCAAGGACCTGATCATCCTCGACCCCCCGGCCTTCGTGAAATCCCGGGCCAAGGCAGGCGAGGCGGCACGCGGCTATCGGGAGATCAACCTGCGGGCCCTCAAGATGGTTCGTCCGGGAGGCTTCCTGATCACCTGTTCCTGTTCCCACTTCCTCTCCCGCGAAGAGTTTTTGGCGGTGGTGGGCGAAGCTGCCGCCGACGCCGGGCGCCGGGTGAAACTGTTGACCATCCAGGGGCCGCCCGCCGACCACGGAGTGGCCTTGCCCCGCGGCCAGGCCGACTACCTGAAGTGCGCTCTGCTGTCGGTCTGTTGACCCCGATCCAGCGGCCACGATTTCCTTTTTTCCACAAATGACGGTACAATGACGGTCATGGACATCGAAGGGCATGAGGATGGTGGCACCTGGTCGGAGTCGAGGTGCCGGGAAATCATCGAACTGCTGCCCCAGGCCGTGTTCGAGACCGATCTGGCCGGGGAAATCACCTACGGGAATCGCTGTGCCCACGATCTCTTCTCGGTCCCGGGAAAACTTCCGGCGGAAAAGATCAACGTGGTCGAATGGGTGGCTCCCGAACACCAGGCTCTCGCCCGCGAAAACATGGCGGCAGCCTTACGCGGCGGTGGCGGCCACGAATACCTGCTGAAAACCCTCGATGGCCGGCTTTTCCCGGCCATCATCCACTCGGCCCCGATCCTTGCTGGCGGCAAACCTGTCGGCGTTTGCGGGGTGATCGTCGACATCACCGACCGCAAAAGCATCGAGGAAAAGCTGCGCGAGAGCCGGCGCATCCTGGAAACGGTGCTGGACAACTTGCCCGGCCTCGTTTATCGCCGGGGAAACGACCGTGAGTTCACCATGGAATTCGTCAGCCGGGGCTGCCAGGACCTCACCGGCTACCCCCCCGAAGCGCTGATCGGCAATCGCTCCGTTTCTTATGCCAGCCTGATCGACCCGAAGACCAGGGAGTCGCTTTGGCAGAAGTGGCAGCAAGCCCTTTTGGGGGGAGAGGTGTTCCAGGCCGAGTACCCGATCGTCACCGCTACGGGCGAGACCAAGTGGGTGTGGGACAAGGGACGCGGGGTGCGGGCCACCGATGGTTCACTGCTGGCCCTGGAAGGGTTCATCATCGATATCTCCGAGCGGCGGCAATTCGAGCAGGCCCTCGCCGAATCCAACGAGAGTTACCTGGGCCTCTTCCACGGGGTGTTCGAAGCGGTCTACATCCAGAACCGGGACGGGATATTCCTCGATGTCAACCGCGGTGCCGTCGAGATGTACGGGATTGCCCGCGACCGGCTGATCGGGCAAGGCCCCGAGATAATCGCCGCGCCGGGGAAAAACGACCTGGCCGAGGTGGCTCGTAGGGTCGAGCGGGCGTTTGCCGGCGAGCCTCAGCAGTTCGAATTCTGGGGCCGGCGGGGCAACGGCGAGGTCTTCCCCAAGGATGTGCGCCTCTACCGGGGCACCTATTTCGGTCAGGATGTGGTGATCGCCATCGCCCACGACATCACCGAGCGCAAGCGGATCGAGTTGCAGCAGCGGGCCCTGTTCGAGATCTCCGAGACTTCCAGCCGGGCCCGGGACATGCGCGATCTGTTCTTCTCGATCCACCGCATCATCGGCGGGCTGATGGACGCCCGCAACTTCTACATCGCCCTCTACGACAGCAAAACCGACCTGATCAGTTTCCCCTACTTCGTCGACGAATACGATCCGCCCGAGCTTCCGCGCCAGCCCCGAAAGGGATTGACCGAGCGCGTGCTGCGCAGCGGCGAGCCCCTGCTCCTGGACAACGCCCTCGGATTGGAACTGCAGGCCCGAGGCGAAGTGAAAGTCGAGGGGACCGGCTCGCAGTTCTGGTGCGGGGTGCCGCTCAAAAACATCGAGGGCGAGACCTTCGGGGTGATGGTCACCCAGACCTATCGTTCCGGAGAGAAGTTGACCGCCGCCGACCGCGACGTGCTGGTGTTTGTCTCGCAGCACGTGGCGACCGTCATCGAACGCAAGAAATCCGAAGAGGAACTGCGCCAGGCCGAAGAGCAGTTCCAGCAACTGCAGAAGATGGAGACCATCGGCACCCTGGTCGGCAGTATCGCCCACGATTACAACAACGTGCTCACCACCATCATGGGGCATACCCAGCTGCTCGAGCACAAACTCAAAGTCGAGCATCCCGAGTGGCTGCGGCACCTCAAGGCCATCATGGGCGCGGCCACCGGCGCGGCCGGGATGATCCAGCAACTCCTCGATTACAGCCGCCGGGAGGAATCGTCTCCCGAGCCGCTCCACCTCTCCTGGCTGATCCGCGAATGGGCCGATATCCTTCAGCGGGCAGTCGAGGAGCGGATCACCTTGCGGCTCGACCTTGCCGAAGAGCTGTGCTCGGTCCTGGCCGACCCGCCGCGGATCAAACAGGTGTTGATGAACCTGATCATCAATGCCCGCGACGCCATGCCCGCAGGCGGGGTGATCACCGTGACCACCAAGAACCGCCGCCTGGAATCCGACACCCCCCTCGGCAGCGGCCGGCTGAAAGCCGGTCTTTATGCCACCCTCACCGTCCACGACAACGGCCTCGGCATCAGCCCCGACCATTTGGAGCGGATATTTGCCCCCTTCTTCACCACCAAGGAAAAGGGCAAGGGGACCGGGCTCGGCCTTTCCACCGTGAAACGGGTGGTCGAGCGGCTCGGCGGCGGGGTGATGGTCAGCAGCGACCCCGTTCAGGGCACGCTGTTCTCGGTGCTGCTGCCGGCCAGTTCGGAAGACGAACCGGTGCGGCTGAACCTGCCCACAACCCCCGAGTTCATTTCGGGGACGGGGCAGCAGATCCTGGTGGTCGAAGACGAGTTCCAGGTGCGGGACACCATGGCCGAGATGCTGCGCACCATGCGCTACGACATCCTCACCGCCGAGGGGGGGCGCGAGGCCCTGGAGATCCTGGCGGTCCACGACGTTTCCCTGGTGATCACCGACATCCGCATGCCGGGGATGGATGGCATCGAACTCTATCGCGAGATCACGACCCGATTTCCGAAACTCGCCGGGCGGGTGTGCGCCATGACCGCCTACACCGAAGCCGGGATCGAGAACCTCCAGGAAATCGGGTTTTCCGCCGTCTTCAACAAACCGACCGATTTCATGCTGCTCAACCGGGTTTTGCAGGAACTCCTCGGCGCAAACACCATCCACATCGGCGATTAGCCCCTCCCTTTTTCGCTTGACCGGGGTCTTTGGCTGTGCGAGAATGCCGTCATTCCCATGACCAAACAAACCGTGTTGATTACCGGGGGGGCGGGGTTTCTCGGCTCCCACTTGTGCGACCGTTTCATCGGATCGGGCTGGCATACCATCGCCCTCGACAATTTGCTCACCGGGTCCACCGACAACATCGCCCATCTGTTCGGGCACCCGCAATTCGAATTCGTCCAGTACGATGTCACCAAGTACCTGTTCTTCAAGCAGCCGATCGATCTGATCCTGCACTTCGCCTGCCCGGCCTCGCCGGTCGACTACTTCCAGCACCCCATCCACACCATGAAGGTCGACAGCCTGGGCACCCTCAACACCCTCGGGTTGGCCAAGGTCAAGCGGGCCCGGTACGTGTTCGCTTCGACCTCGGAGATCTACGGCAGCCCCCAGGTCCACCCGCAGCACGAAGAGTACTGGGGGCACGTCAATCCGGTCGGGGTCCGTGCGGTCTACGACGAGGCCAAGCGCTTCTCGGAAAGCATGACCATGACCTACCACCGCGAGCACGGCATCGACGTGCGCATCGCCCGCATCTTCAACACCTACGGCACCCGCATGCGCCTGCGGGACGGCCGGGTGATCCCCACCTTCATCGCCCAGGCCATCCGGGGCGAGGCTATCCCCCTGTTCGGCGACGGCTCCCAGACCCGCAGCTTCTGCCACGTCGACGACCTGGTCGGGGGGATCACCGCCCTCTCCACCCAGGACGAGCTCCCGCACCGCATTTTCAACCTCGGCAACCCCGAGGAGGTCACCATCGGCACCCTGGCCCGCCGCATCATCGAGTTGACCCACTCCCGTTCCCAGGTGGAATTTCGCCCCCTGCCTTCCGACGATCCCGAGCGGCGCAAACCCGACATCACCCGGGCCGGGCAGCACCTCGGGTTCCAGCCCAAGATCCCCATGGCCGAGGGGCTCGCCCGCATCGTCCCCTGGTTTGCGGAAAGGGTCCATGCCCAAAACTGACCGCCACGTGTTCGGCCCGGTCCCGTCGCGCCGGCTGGGCATATCGCTCGGCATCGACGTGATCCCCTACAAGGTGTGCTCGCTCGATTGCCTGTACTGCGAGTGCGGCCCCACCACCCGGCTGGCCCTCGAGCGGGAGCGTTTCGTCGATCCGGGACAGGTGGTGGCCGAAGTGGCGGCGGTCCTTCCCACCATTCCCCATCTCGACGCGATCACTTTTTCGGGTTCGGGCGAACCCACCCTGAATGCTGATTTGGGCACGCTGATCCGGGATATCAAGGCGATCAGCCGGGTACCGGTGGTGGTATTGACCAACGGGTCGCTGTGCCACCGCGCCGACGTGCGCCGCGACCTGCTGGCGGCCGACATGGTCCTCCCCTCGCTGGATGCGGCCACCCCCGCGGTGTTTGCCAAAATCAACCGTCCCCACCCCGAACTGGTCGTGGAGCCGATGGTGGCGGGGCTTTCCGCCTTCCGTCGGGAGTACTCGGGGCAGATCTGGCTCGAAGTGTTCATCCTCAAGGGGGTCAACGATACCCCGGCCGAGCGGGAGGCCTTGCACAGCGCCATCGTCCGCATCGCCCCCGACCGGGTCCAGCTCAACACCCTGGATCGGCCTCCGGCCTTTCCCGGGGTCGAGGCGGCACCGATTTCGTTGCTCGAGGAGATCGCGAGGGGCTGGCACGATCTGCCGGTGGAGATCATCAAGCGGTTCCGTCACC
>CAZTNO010000143.1:0-1528 GCA_964614865.1 uncultured Clostridia bacterium | reverse complement strand
CCTGGCCTTCTCAGAGAACCTGGAGAACAGCATCCTGAACACCGTCTGTCGCCGTCCCCTGACCGTGGCCGATCTGGCCACCCTCACCGGCAAGAAGCCCCAGGAGATCCTGAAGTACCTGGACGTGCTGGAAAAGGAGGGCAAGGTCCGCCCGGTGATCGTCGGCAAAGACGTTTTTTTCGCTTCGCCTGCGATCGGGTAAGGGGAGGGGTTACTTGCCCGGGGCCCGGTAGGGTTCGACCAGACGCCCCGTTTCGTCGATCCAGATCCTGCCCGAAAACAGCTGCGGGATCTTCCCTTTCAGTTTCAGCAATTCGGGGATCAGCGGGCTCCCTTGCGCCAGCGGTTTGTCGTCCAGGGTGAACTCCTCCTGGATCCGGTTCACTCCGGGCATGAAAGAGTACTTGAGTCTGTTGAGCTGGATGCCCCGGTATTTGGCCCGCAGCACCACATCGAGGTGGTCCGCTTTGAGATACAGCTCGCCGCTCTGCGGGTTCAACTCGAGCAACTTCTTGATGTCGGGGTAGGGGATGCGGGTGTGATTCGCGATGTAGGGGGTTTCCGGGGTGTACCAGATTTCGGTTTCCAGGTAGGCCGGCAGCCCGGCAAAGCTCCCTCCGCGCAGCACCGGCACCAGCGAGACGCCGCGGAACTCTTCCGGGATCGGCAGCCCCGCCAGCTGCAGCAGGGTGGGGGCGATGTCGATGTCGCGCACCGTCGGGGTGATGCGGCGCCCGTAGAAAGTCTCGTGGGGCGACCAGACCCCGAAGACCATGGCGTTGGAGTGGGGGCCGCGCAGGTGGTCGCCGTGGCCCGAGCCGTAGCCGTTCTCGTAGAGGCTCTCGCCGTGGTCGGAGAGGATCACGATCAGGGTGTTCCTGCGGACTGCGCAGCGGTCCAGAAAGGCGACCATTTCCCCGACCTGATCGTCGAACAGCCGGGTGGCCCCGTCGTAGAGAGCGTTCACCTGGATGCGGTCGGCTTCGGGCACGTCGTACCCCGAATTCCGCTTCATCATGTCGACCTTGCGGTACTTGTAGGGGCCGCGGTACGATTTTTCACTGTACAGGCGGTAGTAGGGAGCCCGGCTGCCATAGGGGAAGTGGTTGTTGGAGCTGAAGTAGAGGTGAAAGAAGGGGCGCCGTTCGCGGATGGCCCGGGCGATGACCTGCTGGGAGCCGCGGGTGACGTAGCGGGGTTCGATGTTCAACGGCATCAGGTTCATGACCGGAAACAGGGTTCTGCCGGGGGGATGGATCAGAAAGGAGAGGAGGAAGTAGTGGAACTCCAGACTGCGCTGCTTGATCAGGTTGGGCAGGGTCAGGTGGGGGGCCTGGATGCGGAAAAAGCCGTACCCTTGCCTGCGGAAGATGTCCCCCGAGAAGTCGCTGGTGAGGCTGGTCCTGTAGCCGGCACGGTTGAACACCTCGGCCAGGGTTTGCCAGCGGCTCTCGACCTCCTCGGGGCGGGGGAACATGTGGCGGATGCCGTGATCGGGGGGGAAGCGGGAGGTCAGGATCGAGGTGAA
>CAZTNO010000142.1:0-7538 GCA_964614865.1 uncultured Clostridia bacterium | reverse complement strand
TATAGAGGCGTGTACCTTTACGAGTATGGGATAAAAAAAGGGATGTGGGAAAGTGAAAAGTAATAATGTAAGACCTGACACCGATGGCTCCCCTTAATTCATCTTCGCAATATGATGGAACTCACTCGTATATGTCAGTCTCGTCCTTCGAATGCATTGATTCTATTAGGCTAAAAACAAAATTACAAGCACCGTCCCTCGAAGTCCTTCTCCTCGGCCGCCTGCCGCTGCTGTTCGAGCCCGGCCGTCTGCTGGCGGAGGTCGTCGAGTTGCTGCTGGACCGCGGTTAGGGCCTCGCGCAGTTCCCCGGGTGGGCAGCTATCCGCACCCTGCACCCAGCCCTTTTCGCCCAGCAACGCAAATTGGGCGGCAAGCGTGGCCTGCTTGGCCAGCAGAGCGGAATTGTCCTTGCTCAGTGAACGTCGCCGCCGGTATTCCTTTTTGCCTTCGGCAAACACGTTTTTCAGGTCCATTTGGATTCCTCCTCGTCGTCCGTTCTATATAGACCGAACGACCTGGAAAAAGCAACCGTAGACCTTCCGAAATTCAGAAACGATGGACGATGCCGGGCTTCAGCGGGGAAAAGGGCCAACCGGACAGCGGCTGCGAGGCGATCGCCAGGTAACCGTCCCCCTGCGAAACCTGCTGGTTGTAGTACCCGGGATACTTCTCGTACTGGCTGAATATGGCCAACTCCTGGCCGTCGCAGAGGCCGATGTTGAGGGCCGGCACCCCGCGGCTATGAGCGTTCAGGTACTCCTGAAGCCAGTTCAGGGTCCAGGATAACGATCCGTGCCCCAGGTTTTCGGCGACCAGATGGGCGATCTTCTGGGCCCCGATCCTCCCCGGGACCGGGGCGGGGGTGCGAACCCCGGCAAGGAGGCCGTTAAAAACGAACACGGTGGAACCGAGCAGGTAAGGCTGATTGTAGGCGGCTACCCCCCGGCTGGCAGGGAACGAGGCGCTGCGCGCATGGCAGACCCAAAACCGGCTCTCCGGCAGCGAGGCGAAGGCCGATTCTTCCTGCCAGAGCGGCGCCAGGCTGTGACGGGATTGCCACCTGCCATCCCCCCCGAGCCAGGCCAGACCCCAGCCGTCCCCCTGCCAGTCGCCTTCGGGGGAAAGGCTTTGCCGGGTCATTTCGGCAAAGGAGCGGAGCCAGCGAACGGGTCGCTGCGGACGTTCCAATTTGAGCAACAGCATCCGACACAAGCGGACCCCCTGTCAAGCCACCGCGACCGCGATCTCGCCCAAGGCGGCCAGCACCGAGTCCACCTCGGCGCGACCGATCACGTAGGGGGGGAGGAAACGAACGGCCCCCTCGCCCGCCGGAATCGCAAGTATCCGAAAATCGTGCTGTAGCCTGCGCAGCACCTCGTTGCGCCGCGAGCCCACTTCGATCGCCACCATCAGCCCCAGCCCGCGCACCTCGCCTGCCAGCGGCCCGACCAGTTCGGCCAGCCCGCGGCGAAAGTACCCCCCCAGCGAGCAGACCAGCTCCAGCCGCCACACATCCAGCGCCTCCAGCACCGCCAGCACCGCTGCGCAGACCAGCGGGCTGCCGGCGAAGGTGGAACTGTGGAGCGATCGTGCCAGGAAAGCGTTCACCGTCGCCGAGACCAGCGTGGCTCCGACCGGCAGGCCTCCGGCGAGCGCCTTGCCGAGGCACAGGATATCCCCATCCAGCCCCTCGACCTGGGAACGGAGAAAAGCACCGGTACGACCGCAGCCGGTCTGCACCTCGTCGAGGATCAGCAGCACGCCTCGCCTGCGACAGAGCTCGCGGGCCTCCCGCAGGTAACCCGCAGGGGGGAGGATCACCCCGCTCTCCCCCTGCACCGGTTCCACGATAAAGGCGGCGGTATCTTCGCCCAGGGCTTTTTCCAGGGCCCGTTCATCGCCATAGGGAACATGGTCGAAGTCCCAGATTAGGGGCAGGAAAGGATCCCGGTACTTTCCGGCATGGGTGGCGCTCAGGGCACCGAGCGTCTTGCCGTGGTACCCGCCGCGGCAGGCGACGAAGCGCCTCTTGCCAGTGGCCAGCACGGCAAACTTCAGGGCGGCCTCGACAGCCTCGGCTCCCGAGTTCGACCAGTAGAGTCGATGGTATGCGGGGCCGCAACGCTTGACCAGCGTCTGGGCAGCCCGGGCCCGGACATCGCTGGCAAAACTGCCATGCAGAAAGGGCAGCCGCTGCCATTGACGGGTCACCGCCTCCTCGAGCCGCGGGTGGCGGTAGCCCAGGCAGGCTGTGCCATAACCGCTCATCATATCCAGGTAGAGGTCGCCCCGGCTATCCCGGAGCCGCGCTCCGTTCCCTTCCAGCAGGCTTAGCCCGCGACTCGCGTACAAGTCGATGTGAAAGCGTTGCTGCAAAGCGACATAATCGGTCATTCAATCCTCCACTTCGATCAGGGTCCCCTGCCCGGTCAGGGCCGCTTGCAAGGGATGGGTCAGTCGGCCGTCGGCGATCAGTACCCGGCCCGTGCCGTCGGCCAGCAGTTTTTGCAGGGCGATGATCTTTCGCCGGAAACGCCCTCCGCTCCTGCTTTCCCAGAGCGACAGCTCATGCCGGGTGATCCGCGACACCCTCGAGCTGGGATCCGCCGGATCTTCCAGCAGCCCCGATGCCTCGATGAACTGGATCACCGTCGAGGCCCCGAGTTCGGTTTTCAACAGGGCCACGATGTCGTCATTGTCGCAATTGATGGCCTGCCCCGTCTCGTCGGCAATGGGTACGGTCAACACCGGGACCATACCCAGGGCCAGCAGCCCCTGGAGCAACGTCCGGTTACAGCTTGCCGGCTTGCCCGAAAAATCCCGTACGATGCGGGTTTTACCGTTCTCCCGCACCCGGGTGCCGGTATTGCGCCGGCCGCTCACCAGCCGGCCATCGAGGCCACAGAGGCCGATGGCCGGGATGCCGCGTACCTGAAGCAACTCGACCAGGCGCTTGTTGCGCAGTCCCGCGTAGGCCATCAGCAGCAGGTCGATGGCCTGCTCGTCGGAATAGACGCTCTCGACCCCGCCGGGCGAGATGAGGACCCGCTTCTCGAGGCCCAGTCGGGCGGCCAGTTCGTCACGCAGGGCGTTGCCGCCATGGACGATCAGGTAGGGCTGCCGCAGCTCGCGCAAGTCGTCGGCCAACCCCGCCAGGTTGATCTCCTTGCCCCCGCCGACCTTGAGAATCCACATGGGTTCCCCGCTCATACCGGATGGAGGCCGGGAAAATCGAGCCCCGTCGTTTCGGCGAACCCGTGCTGCAGGTTCGCCGCCTGCAACGCCTGGCCGGCGGCCCCTTTCATCAGGTTGTCGATGGCCGAGATTACCACCAATCGCCCCCCCCGGGGATCCAGTTCGAAGCCGATGTCGCAATGGTTGGTTCCCCAAAGGAGTTTGGGTTCCGGGAACCGGTAGTTGCCCTCGCGCTCCTTGACCAGGCGCAGGAAGGGCTCGTCGCCGTAAGCAGCGCGGTAGAGCCGCCAAATGTCGCGCTCCGTTAGGCCCGATGGGGCCGGCACATGGCAAGTGGCCAGGATGCCGCGTACCAGTTCGACCGCGGTGACGGTGACCCGCAGCGGGTAATCTGCGGGCAACCCCAGCTCCTGGATCATCTCGGCGCCGTGCCGGTGGCCACTGGCCTTGTAGGTACGCAGACAGTGGCTCCGCTCAGGGTGGTGGGAGGTGGGCCCTGCCGTGCGCCCCCCTTCGGAGGAACCCACCTTGAGGTCGATCACCAGCCCGGGCGCCCCGAGCACCCCGGCCCGGGCCAGCGGCCAGAGCGCCAGGATCACCGCGGTGGCGTTACAGCCTGCGGACGAGATCCACGGCGCAGTACGCATGGCCTCGCGATGAAGCTCGGGGATGCCGTAGACGAAGGAGGCGAGCAACTCGGGGCGGGGATGGTGCCAGCCATACCAGGAGAGGTACTCCGCCGGGTCGCGCAGGCGGAAATCGGCCGACAAATCGACGATTCGGGGCGCAAGGGCACGGAACTCGTCGAAGCGCGGCGACGACTCGCCGTGGGGCAGGCAGAGGAAGAGGAGATCGCAGGGACGCAGGTCGGCCGCGGCGCAAAACCGGAGGGCGCTGCGCCGGCGCAGGTGGGGGTGGACCGTTCCCACCCCGCGGCCGCGGAACCGCTCCGATGTGACCTGGGTGACCGACAAGTGGGGGTGATCCAGGCAGAGCCGCAACAGTTCGCCACCGACATAACCCGACGCACCGACGAGGCCGACCGTCAGTTCAGCCACGCTCCACCCCGCGGGCGACCCGCAGCACGTAATCGACGATGGTTCCGGGGATATCGACTCCGGTCGGCGCAATGCTGTTCTTGAATTCCATGGTGTAGTTGATTTCGTTGACCAGCAACCCCCGCTCACTCTCGAACAGGTCGAGGGCCACCACCCCCCCGCCCACTGCCCGGGCCGCACGCACCGCCAGGCCCGCCAGTACATCGTCGATCGGACAGTTCTCCGCCTGCCCGCCGCGCGCCGTGTTGGTAATCCAATGGGGAGAACTGCGGTAGATGGCGGCCACACACTCGTCACCCACCACGAAGGCACGAATGTCGCGCCCGGGTTTGGCCACATATTCCTGGATGTAGAACACGGAGTGGTGGTAGCTGCCCAAGGTGGTCTTGTGTTCGAGCAGCGCCTCGGCGGCATCGCGGTCGTTGACCTTGGCCAGCAACCGGCCCCAGGATCCGACCGCAGGCTTGAGCACCACCGGATAGCCCATCTCCTCGATCGCCTGCAAGGCCGACTCCTCGGTGAAGGCCACCCGCACCGCGGGTTGGGGGATCATTTGCTCCTGCAGCACCACCGAGGTCAGCAGCTTGTCGCCGCAAACGGCCGCCGTGTGCGAGGTGTTGACGCAGCGGACTCCAGCCATTTCGAACAGGCGCAGGGCGTGCAGGGCGCGGGAGTGGTTGATGCTCCGCTCGACCACCGCGTCGTATGCGAACCTGGATCGGGCCAGGTCGAACGAGAGCTGCCGGTCGTCGATCATCTCCAGTTCGACCCCCGGTCGGCGGGCGAATTCGTCGATCAGCAGCTTTTCATCTCTTCGAAGCAGCGAATGCAGAAAACCGATGCGCATAGGAATCTCCTTACCCGTCGGCGCTCGCCCGGCGCAGGTAGTTGACGATGAAGCCAAGTTCCGTTTCGTCGACCACCCGGCCCGTCTGCCCGACCTCCTTGACCTTTTCCAGAATCAGACCCGCCAGCCCCTCGTCGACCTGCTGGCCGATCCGGTCGAGGCTGTGACGCAGGGAAGCGAGCCCCGACATGTGGTCGAGGGCAATTTGCGGCCGACGGCCGAAAGCCTCCGGAGCCAGGCTCTGGTAGTGGAGCGGGTTCTTGACCGCCGCCTGGGTATGTACCCCGGCGCAGTGGGTGAAGGCGTTCTGCCCGCACACCGGCTGGTTGACGGGAACCGCGACGCCGGCATAGCGGCTGACCAGGCGATAGAGCTTGGGCAACACGGCGAGCTGGCGGGAGGTCGTTTCCGTCTCCGGGAAATCGGCGTGCAACACCGCCAGCAGGGTGGCCAAATCGACGATGCCCGCCCGTTCCCCCAACCCCAGCACCGAGGCATCGACGATCTCGGCACCGCCCCGTACCCCGTCGAGGGCATTGGCCAGCGCCAGGCCGCGATCGTTGTGGCAGTGGACGGCAATGCGGGGAAAGAGCCCGTCCCGCCCCAGGGCATCGCGCAGGCGGGCGACGAAATCGTACATGCTGCGCTCCCCCCCGGGCATCATGAAGCCGGTGGTGTCGGCAACGGAGATGATATCGGCCCCGGCCCGCGTAGCCTCCCGGGCTGCGGTTACGACACTGGCGAAAGGAGAGCGGACCGCGTCCTCGGGGGTGTAGCGGATAATCAACTCGGGAGAGAGCCGGCGGGCGCGGGCGATCACCCGGGCGATCTGGCTGACCGCCGCGTTCAGGGTTTGCGAGTGATCGAGCAGGCGATCCTCGGAAACGCAGTAGAAGATGCCCAGAAAACCGACCCCACACTCGAGGGCCAGGTCGACATCACGATCGAGGGAACGGGCATGGGCCCCCACCTTGGCCCGCAGCCCGCGGCCGGCGATGCGGGCCACCGCCTCGTGGATCCCCGGGGTGACGGCAGGATGCCCGGCCTCGATGACCTCCACCCCGAGTTCATCCAGCAGGTCGGCGATGGCCAGCTTGATGTGCACGTCGAAGTAGACCCCGGGGGTCTGTTCGCCTTCGCGCAGGGTGGCATCGAGGATCGAAACCATCACTGGCCCCAGTCTTCCTCTTCCCGCGGCGCCTGGGCGAAGGCCAGCGGCTCCAGCCCGGTCACCTCCAGCTCGCTGCCGCAATCGGGGCAGGGAACGAGTTCGGCGATCACGGCCTCCCCCGCCGGGACGATGGCGGCGTCGCATACCGGGCAGCGGCCGGCACGATGAACTTCGGTCATGGGAACCTCCTCGGGACCATGGTCCCTGTGCCCGCCATTATCGGGGCCGACGAGTCGGGTGTCAAAAAAATGAACAAGATTTACAAATTCAAACAGATATGTTAAATATACAACATGATCACCATCCCCGAGGCGGTCGAACAGCTGATCCTGCATGAGCCCTTCCTGGAGGAGGCGTTGGCCCGCGGCTTGCTGAACCTGTCCGAGTTGGCCCGGCAGATCCGCCCGGGCTTGCAGCTCGAGTTGAAGAAGAAGATCGAAACCGGCGCGGTGGTCATGGCCCTCAAGCGCCTCAAGGACCGGATCGAGCCCCTGCACCACGCCCGAACCCGCTTCATCCGCGATCTGGGCGACATCACCGTACGCTCCCACCTGATGGAATTCTCCTTCCAGACCTCCGACAGCCTGCTGGAAAAACAGCAGCAGCTCCTGGTCGAGATCCGCAAGCGCCGCAACTCCTTTGTCACCATGACCCAGGGGGTGACCGAGCTGACAATGATCTTTTCGTCCAGCTTGGAAAAATCGGTGGATCGGCTGTTTGCCGGAGAACGGGTGTTAGCCCGGCTGCCGAACCTTTCGGCGGTGACCATCCGGCTGCCGGGCAAGTCGGTGACCACCTCGGGGGTGTTCTACACCCTGCTCAAGCAACTGGCCTGGCAGGACATCAACGTAGTCGAGGTGGTGTCGACGTTGACCGAGTTGACCCTGATCGTCGAGCGCCAGCACGTCGACCAGGCCTTCTCGGCATTGAAGAGCTTCCTCTGGAAGTAACCCCCTCCGCCTCCCCGCCTGGGACATCCCACCAGGAGGCGGGCTCGAGCCTTCAGGGTGGGGGAATCACTCTCCCCCGGGGGCGGCCTGCCGGAACGCCTCCACCTCCATGCCCATCATGACGATCGCGAGTCTATTCACCCCGCCCACCTCATCGCCGGTGAACTTGAACGAGTAGACCTCCTCCAGACCATTGAGGACGTAGTCGGTCGCCGACAGGGGCCTCAGTTCGGTCGCATCCAGCAGCGACGGAATCTCGGCCAACTGATAGGAAACTCCTTTTGCCCATGACCAGATGGTACCCCAGGAAAAACCCG
>CAZTNO010000141.1:4660-7548 GCA_964614865.1 uncultured Clostridia bacterium | reverse complement strand
TCCTGATGGTTGTTCACGGCACGATTCGCGGTCGCTACTTCCGCTCGCTGGCGAGGAACAGGTTCATCGCCTCCTGGCGGGGCCCCAGGTCGTCGCGGAACACACCGCGCACCGCCGAAGTGATGGTGCTCGAACCCGCCTTGTTGACCCCGCGCATGGTCATGCACAGGTGTTCGGCCTGGATCACCACCATCACGCCGTATGGGTCGAGCGCCTCCACCAGGTGGTCGGCGATCTGCTTGGTGAGACGCTCCTGGAGTTGCAGCCGGCGGGCGAACATCTCGACCAGGTGGCCGATGGTGTTCAGCCCCATGATGCGCCCCTTCTTGGGGATGTAGGCGACGTGGACCACCCCGGAAAAGGGGAGGAGGTGATGCTCGCACATCGAGTAGATGGGGATGCTCTTGAGGATCACCATCTCGTCGTGCTGTTCCTCGGTGAGCAGTTTGAGGAACTGGGCGGGGTCCTTGCCGGTGCCGGCGAGCACCTCGGTGAACATCTCGGCGGTGCGGGCCGGAGTCCGGAGCAATCGGGGCGAGGCGGGGTCTTCCCCGATCCCTTCCAGGATCAGGCGAACCCCCTGGGCGATTTTTTCTTTGTCCATGCGGGTTTTCTTCCTCAGGATTCTCCGCGGGGGAGAAGCCGGTCGAGTCGGGGCAGCATCACGGCTGCGGGAGCGCGCAGGGAAACCGACACCTGGTGGCTCAGCGGGGTCTCTTCGGGGTTGATCTCGATCACCCGGGCGCGGTGAGTCAGGGCGATTTCGACCAGGCTGGCGGCCGGCTGGACCACCCCCGAGGTGCCGATTACCACCAGCACGTCACAGGTGACTGCCGCCTGCACCGCTTTTTTCAACAGCTCTGGCGGTACCATTTCGCCGAACCAGACGATGGCTGGCCGCTCCAGAGCGCCGCAGCGGGGGCAGCGGGGGGGGAGCTCGGGCAAGGGGACGGTGCCGTCGATCCGCTCGATCCCCTCGGCGGTGCAGCGCAGGGCCCAGATGTCGCCATGCAAAGGGGCGACCAGGGTCGAGCCGGCCTTTTGGTGCAACCCGTCGACGTTCTGGGTGACCAGCAAAAAATAGGGGAATCGCCTCTCCCAGCCGGCGAGGACGAAGTGCCCGGCGTTGGGGGGCAAGCCATTCAGGTTCCGCCGCCGCTCGTCGTACCACTCCCAGACCAGCTTCGGGTCGCGGGCGAAGGCCTCGGGTGTGGCCAGATCTTCGGCCCGCAGCTTGCGCCAGTATCCCCCGTCGCCGCGGAAGGTGGGGATGCCGCTTTCGGCCGAGATGCCGGCTCCGGTCAGCACGATCACCTGACGGGCGCTGGCAAGCCACTCGGCGGCGAGTTTCAGGGGCATGCCTCCCTTATACCCCGCTCTCCGGCCCGCGTCAACCCGTGGCCTGTGCTAGTTGGGAGGATCGGGGTGCCTTGACACCGTTTGCCTGGAGGTGGCACAATGCCGGCGGCGATCGAGTCGATCGAGGAGGTACCCCATGGGTCGAATGATGTCTTTCCTGCTTGTGGCTTGGCTGTTGGCGGCGCCGGTGCTCTGGGCCGACGATCCTCCTCCCAAACCGTGGTCGGCCACCTTCGGGATCTCCTACCTGGGGACGGGGGGCAACACCGACAACCAGTCCTTCGGCACCGACTTCGCCTTCAAGCGGCTCCCCCGCCCGTGGGGTCTCGAGGGTGGTTTTGGTTACCTGGTCGGGTCGCAGCACGGAGACAAGACCGCAGAGCGGCTGCACGGAGCCCTCAAGGGTTTGCGCACTCTCAGAGATCGCTGGGAGTGGTTTCTGTCGGGTTCGTGGGGGCGCGACCGCTTTTCCGGCTACGACAGCCGGCTGGCCCTCGCTACCGGGGTCGTCTTCAAGGCGATGGCCACGAAAAAGAACGAGTTGCTGTTCGATGTGGGCTTTGGTTGGAACCACGACCGCTTCCTGAATGGAAACGACGCCTCCTACCTGGGCGGAATCCTCCAGTTGCGCTTCACCCACCACTGGACCCCCTCGGCCAAATTCTCGCAGCGGCTGCTGTTCGTGCCGAATTTTTCCGAGGCCGCCGCCTGGCACGGCGAGTCGGAATCGGCGCTGGTGGCGGCGCTGACCAGCAAGTTGGCCTTGAAAGGGTCGTTCCTGCTGCGCACCAATGCCCGCCCGCCGGCGGGTTTCAAGAAAACCGACACCACGACCGCGCTGTCGCTGGTGTGTCAGCTCTGAGCCAGGGGCAGGGGCCGGCTGGCCCCGAAATGGGCCTGTGGAATTGACAGGCGGGTGAATTGATACTATAAAGAGGGGCGATGCAACAGATGGTGGAAGTCAACGTGGTGGGGCTGATCGTCGACCCCGTGTCCAAGTCGCCGGTGATGATCCTGAAACCGGTCGACGAGCGCAAGGTGATCCCCATCTGGATCGGCATGAACGAGGCCAACGCCATCGCCATGGAGCTCGAGAACGTGTGTTCGCCCCGGCCGATGACCCACGACCTGATCCACTCCCTGATGGACGAGTTGCAGGTCACGGTGGAGAAGGTGATCATCTCCGACATCGTGGAAAACACCTTCTACGCCCAGCTCTACCTCCACTGCCTGGGCGGCGACAAGATCATCGACTGCCGCCCCTCCGACGGCGTGGCGGTGGCCCTCAAGAACCACGCCAAGATCTTCGTGTCGCCGCAGATCCTGGAGACCTCGCTGATTGCCGATCTGTTCTCGAACCTGGTCGAGGGCGAAGACCGGCTCAACCAGTGGTTCCAGTCGCTCCAGCCCGACGATTTCGGCGGCATCGAGCAGTAAGTCAGAAGACCCCCATCTCCCCGGGGGAGAGGCCCCCTCCCCCCAGCTCCCTTCCCCTAGAGGAGAAGGGGACGAAATCTTCGACGTGGATC
>CAZTNO010000141.1:0-4560 GCA_964614865.1 uncultured Clostridia bacterium | reverse complement strand
TCCCCCCAGCTCCCTTCCCCTAGAGGAGAAGGGGACGAAATCTTCGACGTGGATCGGAAACCTGGGTGGTTTGCCCCATCCCCCGGGGGGTGAGGCCGCCTACTCTTCCCGTTTCACCCGGTTCCAGATCTCTTCCATCTCGGCCAGCGGGGTGGTCTCGATCTGGTCTCCGCGGGAGCGGATCTCGTCCTCGATCGTGCGGAAACGGCGCACGAACTTCTGGTTGGTGAGGCCCAGGGCGAACTCGGCATTGACCTTCAGCAAGCGGGCCACGTTGGCGGTGGCAAAGAGCAAATCGCCGATTTCGGCTTCGGCCCGCGACAGGTCGCCCGCCTCGATTTCGTGGTCGAGTTCGGCCGTCTCCTCGCGCACCTTCTCGAGCGCCTGGCGGGGGTCGTTCCAGTCGAAGCCCACGGTGGAGGCCTGGGCCGAGATGCGCCCGGCGGTCAGCAAGGCCGGCATGGCGGCAGGGTAGTCGGAGACGACGCTGCGCTTCCCCTTCTCGGCCATCTTGATCTGCTCCCAATTGCGCCGGACTTCTTCGGCATCGCGGGCCTGCCCCTGGGCGAAGATGTGCGGGTGGCGGCGCACCAGCTTCTCGTTGAGCCGCTCTGCCACATCCTGGATCGAGAAATCGCCGCGCTCGGAGAAGATCTGGGCCAGGAAGACGATCTGCAAGAGGAGGTCGCCGAGCTCCTCGGCGATCCTGGCCGGGTCTCCGTGGTCGATGGCCTCGAGGACCTCGTAGGTTTCTTCCAGGATGTACTCTTTGAGCGAGTCGGGGGTCTGGGCCAAATCCCAGGGGCAACCCTTCTGCGGGTCGCGCAGCCGCTTCATGGTGGCGATCAGGCGGACGATCGAGGTCATGGGCATCGCTCCTGGAGACATCATAGCGGATGGGGATTTTTCCGGCAAGGGCTGGGGGGAACTCGAGGCTTTTCGACGCGGTTTTTTTGTGGAATCGGGATTGTCCTTGACATCGGAAAGCTTATCGGACATGATTTCGAGTCTGAGTGGGTATATGAAATGGGATGGATGACAGGGGGAGATGCCCATGCGTGTTTTTTTTCGGAACCTGCCAAGGGACATTATCGCCCCCGGACGTCGGTTGCCCGCCCGCCGGTCACCCCGTCCGCCCGAGCCAGCCGGGTCTCCCGATGCCTGAGCTTCCCGCGGCCCTGCTCGATTCCCTGCGCTTTGCCGTTTTCGATCTCACCTTCGTCACCAGGGCCCCGCTCCTTTTACCCGAGTTTCGCGGCAACGTCTTTCGCGGGGCACTCGGAAAATCCCTGCGTCGCCTTTCCTGCACCCTCGACCGGCCCGATTGTTCGGGATGCCTGCTTCAGGAACGGTGCCTGTACACCCGCCTGTTCGACAGCCCGAACCGGCTTTCGGACTCGCTGGTCTCCACCGAGCGGGTTCCCCACCCCTTCGTCATCCATCTGCCGGACCAGGACCGCTTCCAGTTTCCCGCGCAGACCCCCTTCGTGGTCCGTCTGACCCTGGTCGGCCGGGCCATCGACGACCTGCCCTATTTCATCCTGGCCTTCGAGGAGATCGGGCGAACGGGCATCGGCCCGGAGCGCGTCCCCCTCATGCTGCGTGAAGTGCGGAACGGGGCTGACCCGATATACGAAACGGAGGCGCGGCGGATCGTTGCCCCCGTGAAGGTGACGGCGGCCAGGGATATCCCGCCCGAGGTCTTCCCTCCCGCGGAGGTCACCGTCCACTTCACGACCCCCCTGCGGTTGCAGGTCGAAGGCAAGTTCCAGAAGCAGATCCGCTTCGACTGGCTGGCCAGTCACCTGCTGCGCCGTCTGACCCTGCTGGCGTCCCACCATTGCGGTGCGCCCGCCCGCCACGACGTGCGGGAACTGCTGGTCGCCGCCAAAGAGGTGGTCACGGCCGCCGAGAACCTGCACTGGGTCCATCTGCAGCGCTATTCGTTCCGCCAGGAGCGGGAGGTGGCGATGGGCGGGGTGGCGGGGCAGATCACCTATCGGGGGGATCTGGCCCCGTTCATGCCCCTGCTGCGGCTGGGCGAGCATCTCCATGTCGGCAAGAACACCGCCTTCGGACTGGGCCACATCCGGGTGGAAGCAGCTGGTTCGAAGAGCTAGCGTCAGAGGAAATACATGAGAAAGCTGATACCGATCTTCTCCCATCAGTTGACGGCCCGGCAGAAAACCGAGATTCGTGACAGTTTGGCTGCTCAAGTCTTCCCTTTTCCACGAAACCTTCGCCAGGTTTGGGCAAACGTGCCGGCCCAGGCGGAGCAAATCGGTTCGCTGGTCGCCCCGATCATCGACTGGCTCGAACAGAACACGGTTCCTGGTGACTTTGTCCTGATCCAGGGCGATTTCGGCATGACCTTTGTCCTTGTCGACTTTTGCTTCAAGAACAATCGAATCCCCATTTATGCGACCAGTGAGAGGATCCACCGGGAAATCCACGAGGAGGACGGTGGGGTCACCATTGAAAAATCCTTTCGACACGCAAGATTTCGGAGGTACGAAACATGGAAAGAATAGGCGTCCTGCTGGTTTCGGAACAGGCGATACCCAACGTATTGTTCCTGAGAGAATTTGGTCCCTTCGACAGGTTGATCTTCGTCTCCACCGAGAGCATGGAAAAAAAGAGAAAGGTGGAGGCAACCCTCGATGCCGCGGGGTTGACCGGATTTCCGAAATCGGCCCTGAAGTCGGTCTCCGTTCAGGAAGACAGCATGGCCGACATCAAGGAAAAGATCGGTGATACCGTGCGCTCCTGGTGCGAAGGGGAGCACGACATCCTGGTAAACCTGACGGGGGGCACCAAGGTGATGTCCCTCGCGGCGTACGAGTTTTTCTCCGCATATGGAGGCAAGATATACTACCTGCCGATCGGGAAGAACCAGGCCATGGTCATCTTTCCGGGCGCGCTGAGCGGAAAGACCGTGGCCATCAAGACCCGACTCAAGGTTGCGGAATACCTGGCCGCTCACTCGGTCAAACCGACTATTCATGGAATCAACACTAACCATCTGGCCCTTTCCGGAGAAGTGCTCGCAAAATACTCCAAGAACAGCGATTTCCGGGCTACCCTGAAAAACGTGGCTGTAAAACTGAGGGATTTTCGTAAAGAACGAGCCATCAGCGTGGATGAGGATCTTAAAAAGGGATTGAATCAACTGGGTCTTTTTGTGGGTTCGGCCGCCTTGACCCAGGATCAAATCAAATTCCTCACCGGGGATTGGCTGGAGCTTGCCGTCTTCAAGGCATTGTCCGCCATCGTAGGTGCGTCGATCGGCGAGGTGGTCGGATCGACGCATATTTTCATCCGCAAGGGCGGGCCTGACAACGAACTGGACGTGGTCGCGGTGGTGAACAACACCCTGTTCACTGTCGAGTGCAAAACGGCAATGGATGACACCATCATCAGTAATTCGATTTACAAGATTCAGGCGTTGCGCAAGGAGTTGGGGCTCAACTGCCGCGCGGTACTTGCTTCCTGCGACGAGAAGTTGATCGATGAAAAAAGGAAGAAAAGTGTTTACGATCGGGCCGGGATGTTTGGCATCGAACTGGTCAATCGGGAGGAGATGTCCTCCCAGGAAGTCCTGCAGGCCAAATTCAAAAGGGTCCTGGGGATCGGCTGAGTCAAACGGGAGGCAAGATGCTTCAGCAAGAATTTACTTTACGCTGGATTACCCCGGCCTATCTCGGTGGGGCCGGGCAACTGGAGGCGGAACTGCGAGGTGCCCCATTCCGGGGCGCATTGCGGTACTGGTGGCGGGTCCTGCATCCTGGCCACCAGCCGGAGAGACTGTTTGAACAGGAAAGTGAAATATGGGGCAGCGCTGGATCCGGGAAAAGCAAAGTGATGATTTCAATACAAGGGGATTGCCGACAGATCACGGTTGGAGCCTCGCAGGATTCGCCCTTGTCTTATCTGGGATATGGGGCAGTGAAATCCAGAGCAGGGATACGTCAGTGTTTTGCTCCAGACCAGGAGTTCAAACTACGCATTCAGTCCTTTTCGAAAGACGCATTTGCCGAGGCCATTGGGGCACTGACCCTCACGCATCGCATGGGGTGTCTGGGGGCCAAGTCCCACAACGGGTTTGGTTCCTTCGTTGTCAATGAAATAGAACGACTCGATCCAGGCATATTGGCTTTACCGATCAGAGCCAATGACGACTTGTCGTTGTATCCGGCACGTTCCAATCTTTCCAGGCTACTCAAATCCGCAGTTGGATCGCCCGACGCAAAAAATGCGTTTCTCAAACTGGGGGACAACTATCGGCAGGCAAGAAAGAAAATCGCCCTTGGGGATCGGGAACTGATCGGAGCCCCGGTGACCCAGATCAAGGGCCCCAAACTCTATCCGAAAGGATCAGATCGCCATGGCAAGGCCATCTACCTGAAGGTGGTGCCCCAAGGCGATCTGTTCTACGGCCAGTGCCTCTTTCTGCCCTACCTTTACGCCCTCCCGGAACGGCGGCAACGGTATCTGGACGTCCACCAGACTCTGCTGGCCGAGATGATTCAAATCGGCATGAGCGAGGTTCCATCATGAGCC
>CAZTNO010000140.1:0-7569 GCA_964614865.1 uncultured Clostridia bacterium | reverse complement strand
CAGCACGGCGCGCGGCGGGTAGCTGGCGATCTGCTTGCCGAAATGTTCCTCGAACGAGTAATCGGCGAACTCAAGGCCCTCTTTCGGCCCGTTGGACCAGAGATAGCGGTACATGGAACAATGCACCGGCTCGCCATGTTCATCCAGGCCGGTGCGCCAGGTGTAGTTCCACAATCCACCCCAGTTCGACTGCTTCTCGAAGCAGACGATCTCGGGGATGTCCTCGCCTTTCGCCTTTGCCGACTGGAACGCGCGCAACTGCGCCAGCCCGGACGGGCCCGCTCCGATGACGGCGACTGGTATGCGGAGCGGGAGGGGGCGATTGTGTTTCGCTGGACCCGGGAGCGGGCGGGGCTGTACCTGCCCGAGGGGGACGGGCGATCGCTATGGATCACCAGCCAGGCCCCCCTGGCCCGATTGCCCGGGGGGAAGCAGCGGGTGGAAATCCGTTTTGCCGGAAAACCGTTGCGAGTTCTGGAGTTCTCCCGCCCCGGCCAGGAGCGGGTCGAGATCGCCACCCGGCAACCGGGTTGGCTTGAGTTTCGGGTCGATCCCGCCTACAATCTGGCCGAAATGGGGTTGGGCCCGGAAACGCGCACCCTCGGGGTGAAGGTGGCCATTCCAGGAGACGAGCGACGATGAGACGGTCCCTCTTTGCCCTGATGGTTGTGGTTTTGTGGGGTTGCCAACGACCGCCTCCCCCGGCCCCGGTCGAGTTGACGGTGACGCCCGAGGTCATCCGTTGTGTCCAGGGAGAAATCGTTTCCCTGCGGGTGGTCATCGACAACCGGGCCGCAGGCCCCATCGCCACCCGCGACCGTTTTTTCCTGAGTTTCCACCTGAGCGGCAGTTCCTCGCTGCCCGAGAATCGCCGCTTCGCCCTGCCCCGCCTGGCGCGGCGCGGCCGCAGCGAAATGACGGTCCCGGTGTTTTTCTCGGCCCCCCCCGGTCGCTACCGGGTCCGCTTCGACCTGGTCCGCGAAGGCGATTTCTGGGGCGAGAGCCGGGGGTGGCGGGGCACTACCACCGAACTGGAGCTGCTGCCCCTGGTTTCCGATGAATTCCGCACGCGGTGGTTGCCGGTGTTCCGGCCCGGGGAGCCCTGGGAGGAAGCCGAGCAGCATCTGGTCCGCCTCTGCCTGTTGAACGGCGAGGTTCGCGACCGGCGGGGCCTGCTCGGTTTTGCCCCCGGATCCGATTACCCCCAGCTGTGGATTCGCGACACGGCCACCCTGATCGACTACGCCCTGCGTTTCTATCCGTGGCCCGACCTGGCCGCCATGCTGGATCGTTTTCTCTCCGTTCAGCTGGAGGGCGGCGAGATGGTCGACTGGTTCGATGCCCGCGGAGAAACGGGCAAGAACACCGTGGCCACCGACCAGGAAAGCTCGCTGATCCTGGCCGCTGCGGCCGTGGCCCGGGGTCATGGCGAATGGCTGACCGGGGAGATCGCCGGGCGCCGGGTCATCGACCGTCTGGCGGCGGCGGCGGACTGGGTGTGGACCCGCCGGCGCGACCGCAAGAGCGGCCTGATCACCAGCGGCCTCACCGCCGACTGGGGTGACGTTGAGCGCTCGTATCCCGACGATCGGGCCCTCGACCGCTCGGACCGCTCCCAGCCGGTCTGCGGCATCTACGTGCAGGCCAAGTACGCCCAGGCGCTGGCGGCCCTGATCCCCCTGCTCGACGGGCAGGGCGAGCGGGCGCTGGCCCGGCAGTGGCGGCAACGCCGCGAAAAACTGGTCCGGGACACCCGAAGCGCCCTCTTCCGGCCCGATCGCGGCTACTTTTTGATCCATCGGGCGGTGGAACCGGGGCCGGTACCCCAAAGGGGGGATATCCTGGCGGTCGGGGGCAATGCCGAGGCGATCCTGGCCGGCATGATGAGCCGGGACGAGATGCGGCGTTTCTTTACGGTATGGGCCGGGAAGATGCGGGCGCTGAAGTTGGCCGATCCTTCTTTTGTCCTGTTGCCGCCGTTTCCGGCGGGCTACTTCCCCCATCCCCTGCTGCGCGCCCCCTATTCCTACCAGAACGGCGGGGCCTGGGACTGGTTCGGAGCCCGGCTGGCCGCAGCCGCCTTCCATGCCGGGCTGGCGGAAGAGGGAACGAGGGTGCTCCGGCAGATGGCGGCCAAGCACCAGCGCAGTCACACCGTGTTCGAGTGGGAGGACAGGGCCGGTGTCGGCCGGGGGGCCTTCTCCTATGCCGGGGCGGCCGGTTTGATCGGCGAACTCCTGCTGTCCCGACCGCTGGTTGCCAGTCAAAAAAAGGAGGGTTTTTCCCCATGAAAGGCATCGTTCTCGCCGGCGGGCACGGTACCCGCCTGTTTCCGATCACCCGCGCCGTGTGCAAGCAACTCTTGCCGGTTTACGACAAACCGATGGTCTACTACCCGCTGTCGGTGCTGATGCTTGCAGGCATACGCGAGATCCTGATCATCTCCACCCCGCAAGACCTGCCCCGTTTTCGCGATCTGCTCGGCAACGGCTCCCGCTTCGGCCTCGCCCTCGACTACGCCGAGCAAGCCGCGCCCAAGGGGCTGGCCGAGGCATTCCTGATCGGCGAGCGATTCCTCGCCGGTGGGCCGGCGGCGATGGTCCTCGGCGACAACATCTTCTACGGCCACGGCCTCACCGAACTCTTGCTCGAAGCGGGAAGGCTCACGGCAGGAGCGGTGGTTTTCGGCTATCCGGTGCTCGATCCCGAGCGCTACGGGGTGGTCGAGTTCGACCGCGGCGGCCGGGTCCTCTCGCTCGAGGAAAAACCGGAAAAGCCCAAGTCGAACTTCGCCGTGACCGGGCTCTACTTCTACGATCACCGGGTGGTCGAAATGGCCCGCCAGGTGAAGCCCTCGGCCCGAGGGGAACTCGAAATCACCGATCTCAACCGTCTCTACCTGGAGGCGGGCACGCTCCAGGTGAAACTGCTCGGCCGGGGTTTTGCCTGGCTCGACACCGGCACCCACGAGAGCCTTGCCGATGCCACCATGTACGTCAAGACCATCGAGGCCAGGCAGGGGCTCAAGATCGCCTGTCTGGAGGAGATCGCCTTCCGCCAGGGCTGGATCGAGGCGAAAACGCTCGAGGGCGAGATCGCCGCCATGAAGGGCAACGAGTACGGGAGCTATCTGCGGCGGGTGCTGGAGTTGGGGCCGGGCAACGGGGACGGAGACTGATGGCCTGTCCGCTGACCTCTCCGCGGGGGGGGCGATGATTCCGCTGTCGCCGCTCTTGCAGCGCCAGATCGGGGCGATGCTGATGTGCGGTTTCCGCGGCCTGAGGCTTGCCGACGACCCGCAATTCCTGTGCCAGGTCCGGGCGGGGCATCTGGGTGGCGTGATCCTGTTCGACCGCGACGTGGAAACCGGGGAGTCGGGTCGCAACGTGACCGGGCCCGGCCAGCTTTGCCATTTGACCCGGGAACTGCAAGAGGCGGCGCCGCACCCGCTGTGGGTTGCGGTGGATCAGGAGGGGGGGGCGGTCTGCCGGCTCAAGGAGGGCCTCGGTTTTCCGCCGCTCGAGGCGCCGGGAAGGCTGGGGAGGCGGGGCGATGAAGAGGCCACCCTGCGCCAGGCCACGGCCACCGCCACCATGCTGCGGCAGTGCGGCATCCACCTGAACCTGGCCCCGGCGGTCGACTTGGACCGCAACCCCGACTGCCCGGTGATCGGCCGTCTGGAGCGGAGTTACTCGGCCGATCCGCAGGTGGTGATCCGTCATGCCGCCCTCTTTGTCGAGGCCCACCGCCGCCAGGGGGTGGCCACCGCCCTCAAGCACTTTCCCGGCCACGGCAGCTCCAAAACCGACTCCCACCTGGGGCTCCCCGACATCACCGCCACCTGGGACGAAGAGGAGCTGCTCCCCTTCGCCGAACTGATCCGCAGGGGGCTGGCCGATGCGGTGATGGTGGCCCACGTGTTCCACGCCGGGCTCGACCCCGGGTTCCCCGCCACTCTCTCCCCGGCGATCGTGACCGGGCTGCTGCGCGAGCGGCTCGGGTTTTCCGGGGTGGTGGTCAGCGATGACCTGCAGATGGGGGCGATTGCCGGAAGCTATGGCCTCGAGGAGACCCTCTGGCGGGCGGTCACGGCGGGGGTCGACCTGCTGGTTTTTGGCAACAACCTGGCCTTCGACCCCGACTTGCCCGAGCAGGCCTTCGCCACCCTGCTCGCCCTGGTCGAGCGGGGGGACCTGTCGCCTGCCCGGATCGAAGAATCGGCGTCCCGGAGGCATCTCGTTACCTTGGCCACCCCTATCCCCTGACCCTATGAGCCAAAATTGGATCGACATGGAAAATTTAATCCAAAACAAGCGGTGTTTTTTCTACGGCATTTCTTTGTTTCTTCTCTACCTTTTTGTATCTTCCGAGTTCAACTTCTTCATTGAGACGGACTTCGTTTATCAAAGCAGCGAATTGAAGAGGTTCCCTCTAGGACCAATTTCAAATAGCTACCTCAGGTATTTCTCCCCATTGTTTCTTTCATCTGTTTTCTGGAAAACAATTCTGCTGATTCCATCGGTATTTTTCTTCACGATTTTTCTTTTCAATAGAATTAATTTGAATTTCCTTTTTTACGTGAAAAATCGAACGAAGCTTGTTCTTGTCATTTCGTCCATTTGGTCAATGATCTTGATCTTGTTTTTGATCAATGTGGTGTTTCAAAAAACCCCCATCACGGACGATGAACCCATGTACCAGATGCAGGCTCAGCTACTCCTCCAAGGAAAGCTGGTGTCGACACCCCTGCCTGCGCCAGAGAGTTTCCAGTATGCGTTGGCAATCAACAATCAGCGGATGTTTGTCGGCCACTACTCTCCCGGACATCCGTTTTTTCTGGCCTTGGGAATTCGCTTTTTTCGTACTCCCTATTTTTTCCCGATTCTCTTTTCGATCTTGTTGCCCTGGCTGGTTTATTCAATTTCAAATCTCTTTTATCAAAGAAAAGCCAAAGCTGTTGTTTCGGTTGTATTGCTTGTAACCGCACCATTTTTCCTTTTCATGTCTTCCACTCTGTTGAGCCATCCCGAAGCCGCCTTTTTTTTGGCTCTCTTCATTTGGCTTTTCTTTCTTTCCACGAAAAAGAAAGAGCCGTACAAGCGAGTTTTGCTGAAATGCCTGTCGGGGATTTCAATCGGGTACGTTTTCAACATAAGGCCTGTGACCGCGATCGCTTTTGCGATTCCCATTCTGGTGTTTTCGGCTTTTGATTTGAAAAAAAATCGAGGAAAGAACTGGGCCGAATACCTCGCCCTTGTTTTTGGTGGGTTGCCATTGTTGGCCTTTTTCTTTTGGTACAATTACAAAATCACGGGTTCGATTTTCATATTGCCCTATCAGGTTTGCAGCAGCTTTGAAAAATTTGGATTTGTCCAGATTACAAACTACTACACCCACACTATTGCCAAAGGGATAAACAACGGTACCATCCGATTGGTAAAATTCATCTTCTTCGCTTTTGGTTCACTGCTGGGCTTGGTTTTTTTCTTCCCCTATTTGCGGCGAAAAAAAATGGTGATGGAAGATAAGGTTTTGTTTGGATTCATCCTCTCGATGGTGATCCTCAGCGTTTGCTACTATGGCCCCGGGGTTGCCGATGTCGGTCCGGTGTACTTTTATGAGCTCCTGATTCCGGTGACCTTGCTTGCCGGAAAAGGGGCGGTACAGATCCACGATTCGCTGAAAGACAAGTGTCGCTCGGGTTGGAGAATCATCCCCGTCTTTCTGGGGGTTTCGATCGGCTCTTGTTGGTTGATTTTCTTTCCCGAAAGGGCGATTTCCCTGAGAAACCTGACAACTCAAATCGGGGCTCCATACCGGTTGGTCCAAGAGCATAATATTCACCGGGCGGTCGTTTTCATGTACCAGATTCAAAGTGCCGGGTGGGTTTACAATTCGCCGTTGTACTTGCCGGAAACGAACCCTGACATCGTCTATTGTCGGTTGCGAGAGGGGAGGGAAAACAAAAAAGTGACCGATCTCTTTCCAGACCGGACATACTACGTGTTGACTCATGACGGAGAGAATCACGTGTTGTTGCCGATCACAAGCGAGAAACTGGCCGGGCTTTCGAAGAAGTTGAAATAGCGAGGTGGTCGTGTTTTCCATGAAAACATCGAAGGGCGATTCGCTAGCGGAACGAGACGAAGTAGGGCGGGAGCATCTCGCAAAAATCGAAAACCGCTTTCTGGTACCAGCTCTCCTCCTGCTCAGCCTTCTCCCCGTGGCTCAGACCTGGAGCCTACGTCATACGCTTCTGATCGACGATGCCCTGATCACTCTAACCTACGCCCGAAACCTGGCGGAGGGGAACGGGTTCGTTTTCAATGCCCCCCCCGCGGTGCTCGGTACCACCACTCCCCTGTGGGCCTTGCTGTGCGCGGCATCGCACTTCCTCTTGCCTCGCGTCGAATTGACCACACTGGCCGTGTTGGGCTCGGGATGCTGCTGGTTGGCCTCCATCTGGACGCTCTTTTTTTTCCGCCGGGAGTTTTCGCTATCCTCCCGAGCGGTGTTCCTTGGGGCTGCGGTGATCGCTTGCCTGAACTGGCCCGAGACGCTGGGCATGGAAGGTTACCTGTTCATGTTCCTCCTCCTGCTGTGCCTGGGGTTCCATTTTTCCAACCACCCCATGGCTGCCGGGGTAACCACGTCGCTGCTATTCCTGACCCGGGGTGAAGGGATCCTGATGATCTTCGTGCTGGGTGCTGCTCTGCTACTTCCCAAGCTGATGCACCGCAGACCGGCGTCGCTGGCCGGAATCGCCAGGCTGCTGCTCGGATTCACCCTTCCTCTCGTCGCCTGGTCGCTTTACGCATTGCCTACCTTCGGCCACGTGATACCCAACACGCTGGCAGCAAAGCTCGCCCAGGCCCGTTCGGGGCTATGGCCCACTTTTTGGTCCCGCTTTTGGACCAACTGGCTCCCCACCTGGCATGCGGAGTGGCACTTCGGAACGCCCTGGTTGAATTTGTGGCTGGTACTGGCCCTGGTGGGGATTTGGATCGTGGTACGCCAGCGAAAACCCATGGCCTTGTTGTTGGGGTGGGGCTTCCTCTACTTTGTCGGCTACTCCCTGCTGGGGGTGGCCGCGTACGGCTGGTATCTGTTGCCGGTGACCTGGGTTGCGGGGCTGGCTGTGGCCGAGGGGGCCGCCGCAATCACCCGTTGCCTGGATCGTTTCGCCGGGAAACGCCTCCATCCGATCCCGGTGGGGTGGCTTCTCTCGGTCGTGTGGGTCGCGATGATGACCATTCCCGTGGTGGCGACGATCCGGAGTTTTCGTCCCCACCCCAAGTACCCGGTCTACCGGGAGATGTGTCGCTGGTTCGACGCGCATGCCACCCCCCGGCAGTCCATTGCGTTTTTCGAGGTCGGTTACCTGGGGTACTACACGAAGAACCCGATCGTGGACCAGGTGGGCCTGGTGACCGCGGGTTTCGTGCCCGCCATTGCCCGACGCGATTTCTCTTCGGTTTTCTGGACCTTTCGGCCCGACTATTTGGCGGTATACGAGGGGTATAATGGTCGAGGAATTTAGGACCAATTTTGGTTGCGATTTAAGGTGGT
>CAZTNO010000139.1:0-7579 GCA_964614865.1 uncultured Clostridia bacterium | reverse complement strand
GGGATAACCCAGGTCCCGTTCGGTATCGAACCCCTCCAGGTCGGCCGGGTCGTACACCCGGTTCACCGGAACCGAGGTGGCCTTGAATTCAGGCTGCCGTTCGGGGTTTTTGGCCAGGGTCTTGGTGACGATCTTCTCTTCCCACTCGCTGCGTTTCATGGTCACTCCGTAAGGGTTTGGTTTACCGCGATTTCAGGTTGGCAAAGGTCTGGTGGCCCCGGTAAACGGCGGCCCCGCCGAGCTCTTCCTCGATCCGCAGCAACTGGTTGTACTTGGCGATCCGCTCGCTGCGGCAGATGGAGCCGGTCTTGATCTGGCCGGTGGCCATCCCCACCACCAGGTCGGCGATGAAGGTGTCCTCGGTTTCGCCCGAGCGGTGCGAGACGACCGCGGCAAAACCGTGGCGGTGGGCCGTCTGGATGGTCTCGACGGTCTCGGAGAGGGTGCCGATCTGGTTGAGCTTGATCAGGATGGCGTTGGTGATCCCCTGATCGATGCCGCGGCGCAGGCGCTGCAGGTTGGTCACGAAGAGGTCGTCGCCCACCAGCTGGATGCGCTTGCCCAGCCGCTCGGTCATCAGTTTCCAACCGTCCCAGTCGTCTTCGGCAAGGCCTTCCTCGATCGAGACGATCGGGTAACGGCCGACCAGTTCCTCGTAGAAGGCGACCATTTCTGCAGGCGTCTTCTTCTCGCCGGTCGACTTCTTGAACACGTAGTGGCTCCCGTCGAAAAACTCGGAGGCGGCGGGGTCGAAGGCGATGGCGATCTGCTCGCCGGGCTTGTAGCCGGCTTTTTCGATCGACTGCACGATCAGCGAGAGGGCCTCGTCGGTGCCGCCGGTGAGGCTGGGGGCAAAGCCGCCCTCGTCGCCTACCGCGGTGTTGTATTTCTTGGTTTTGAGCACCCCTTTCAGGGTGTGGAACACCTCGGCGCTCCAGCGCAACGCCTCGGCAAAGCTGCCCGCGCCCACCGGCATGATCATGAACTCCTGCAAGTCGACGTTGCTGTCGGCGTGGGCTCCGCCGTTCAGGATGTTGAGCATCGGCACCGGCAACTCCACCGCCCCGACTCCGCCCAGGTAGCGGTAGAGGGGGAGCCCGGAGAAGTCGGCGGCGGCCCTGGCGACGGCCAGCGACACGCCCAGCATGGCGTTGGCCCCCAGCTTGCTCTTGCCCGGGGTGCCGTCGAGGGCGATCATCAACTCATCGATCACTTGCTGCTGCAGGGCGCTCCGCCCCTTCAGGGCCGGGGCGATGAGTTCATTGACGTTGCGGACCGCCTGGAGCACCCCCTTGCCGAGGTAGCGCTTGGGGTCGTTGTCGCGCAGTTCCAGGGCCTCATGGGTGCCGGTCGAGGCGCCCGATGGAACCGCGGCCCGGCCGATGGCCCCACACGCCAACTCCACCTCGACTTCGACGGTGGGGTTGCCCCGCGAATCGAGTATCTCTCTCCCTTTCAATTCGACGATATTCATGATCTTGGCCTCTGTTCGCGGAGGACTACTCGTCCCGCTCGGTCTTCTTGCGAAACGTCCCCTTGGCGTCGTCGATGAAGGTCTTGGCTTTTCCGGAAATCTTTTCGTAGTTTTCCTTGACCTCTTCGCCCACCCGCTCGGCCATGTCCTTGATCTGCTTGCGGGTCTCCTTGCCCGACTTGGGGGCGAACAGGAGGGCCAGCCCGGCGCCGATCGCGGCCCCGCTCAAAAAACCCACCACCACCTTCAACCCGGTTTTTCCTTCGCTCATCGATGTCCTCCTTTGAGTCTTTTCATCAGGTTCCATCCCAATTTGATGGCCGGAAGGAACGCAAAAACGCCGGCCGCGCGTTGAAGCACGTTTTGACTGAGAAACTGCATGGTGTGGGCCGTCCCCTGGGTGACCCGGCGGGTGCCTTCGAGGATGTCGTCGACCTTGTCGAGTCGCTCCTCGACCAACGAACTCACCCGCTTCCATTCCCTGGCCAGGTCGCGCACTTCGGCCGAGGTCTTCTCCAGTTCCAGCAGGGTGGCGCGCAACTGCTGGATGGTGGGGACGAGCGACAGCACGAGCAGCAAAAAGCCCGCCGAAACCACCAGCGCCATCGCGATGATGGCAAGGGTCATGGCTGTGTTCATGGTAATTCCTGATCTTATTATAGGAACCCGCAACCGTCTTGTCAACGCGTTCTTTCACGACAGCCCCCCTTTGACAGCGGGGAAGCGCTCGGGTACCATCTCGGGGTATGGCCGCAATACCACCGGCTTTCCCCGGCAGGTCGCCGCCCCTTCTTGCCTGGACCACCCTCTGGTTGGCCGCCAGCCTAACTCTATTCGCCCTGATCACCCCCCCCTTGCAAAATCCCGACGAGATCCTCCATCTCACCCTGATCGTGAGGGAGATGACCCCGGTCGAACTCCTGCCCGATCGGGAGCGGGAGCTGTTCGCCCTGCTCGAGCGTTTCGACTGGTATCAGAGCCTGGGCATCGCCAGCCCCGATCCCCTCCCCCCCCGCCTGGAGGACATCCCGGCCTTTCGCGGCCCCTACGAAGAGGTGTGGGCCCGCCACCGCACCATCTACCACCGGGGGATGGCCACCCTGCTCGGGCCGTTGCGGAGCCTTCCTTTGCTCCCCCTCTTCTTCCTGCTCCGTGGGCTGTCGGTGCTGTGCACCCTGCTGTTCTTCTGGCTGGGCACCCGGCTGTTCTTCGGCACCGCCCCCCCGCCCGAATGGATCCCCGCCCTCGCCTTCCCCCAGGTGGTGATGGCGGGCACCGCGGTGAATTACGACGTCCTGGCCCTCCTTTTCGGCGGCTTGTTCTTTGCCGGTTTCGCCCAACTCGAACAGTCTCGCCCCAGGCTGGCCTGGCTGCTACTGATCTCGGGCGGGCTGGGATCCCTCCTCAGCAAACGTAGCGGGCTGCTCTTCCCCCTGTTCCTGATCCTGGGATTCGTCCAGTTCACCCGCGGACGCGGTCACCACGTCAAGCTGCCCTGGAAATGGATCGGATGCGGGCTGGCTGCCGCAGCGATCGTCGTGATGCGGGTGTTTCCCGAACGGATCTTCCCCCTGACCAACTACCTGGCCGTCGTGGCCGAAAACAGCGACCGCTGGATCCCCCCCCTCCCCTTCCTGGCCCTCCTCGGCGAAAGCTTTGTCGCCGCCCCCCGCTGGCTGTTTTATCCCCTGCCTTTCTGGTTGTACCCCCCCTACCTGGGAGGGCTTTGCTGGCTGCTGTTCCAGGCCTGGCGACAACGCTCCCGTCCCCACCCCCTCCTGGCCCGGATGGCCCTGCCCGCGCTGGCGCTACTCACCCTGGCCGCCTACTTCTTCCACGGGCGCTGGGGCATCCCCGCCCAGGGCCGCTACCTGATGGCCTTGCTGCCCCTTCTCGCAGTGGCGCTGGTCCACCTGCTGAGCGACGAACGGCACCACCCCAGCCAGGCCTTGCGGGGGCTGGCGGTTCTCAACGTAACCTTCCACGCCTACCTGCTCCTCTCCTTTTTGCCCACGGTGTTCCACTTTCTCCGCCTGGCGCCAAAATCCTGGCTCTGAGGGCAACCAGAGGCCCCTCGCCGGATGCCTTGCGAGTGCGCCCTTTTTCTGCGAGAATCCAGTGAAACCGAGGAGGCCCCGATGAACCCGCCCGCTTCCGCCACTGTGTACTTTTTACCCATTCGGCCCGACGAGACCGACCCGGCCCTGGCCGCCCGGCTGGCCGCCGAGTTCGACCGCCACGACTGGATCGGCCAGATCGTCGCGGGCAAGGACTTCGTGGCCATCAAGACCCACTTCGGCGAGGAGGGGACGAAGGGCTACGTGCGTCCCGTCCACTTCGTCCCTGTCGGCGAGCGGGTCCGCGCCGCCGGCGGCCTCCCTTTCCTGACCGACACCCAGACCCTCTACAGCGGTCGGCGCAAAAACGCCGTCGAGCACCTGATCCTGGCCGAAGAGCACGGTTTCTCATTGGCAAAAACCGGCATCCCGCTGGTGATGGCCGACGGCCTGCTGGGCGACGAGGAAGTCACCGTGCCCATCGCCGGCAAGCTCTATCGCAAGGTGGCCATCGCCTCGCTGATCGCCAAGGCGCAGGCACTGGTGGTGGTGTCCCACTTCACCGGCCACCTCGGCACCGGCTTTGGCGCCGCCTTGAAGAACCTGGGCATGGGCTGCGCCAGCCGCCGGGGCAAGATGGCCCAGCACTCGACCGCCAAGCCCAAGGTGAAGGGGAAGAAGTGCACCCGCTGCGGCCAGTGTGTCCGCTGGTGCCCCGAGACGGCGATCACCATGGAGGAAAACGCCGCCCTGATCGACCAGAAGAAGTGTATCGGCTGCGGCGAATGCCTGGCCGTGTGCCGCTTCGACGCCGTCGGCTACAACTGGAGCGCCACCTACGAGGAGCTGCAGCGCAAGGTGGCCGAGCACGCCCTGGGGGTGGTGACGGGCAAGGAAAAGAAGTTGCTGTGCCTGAACTTCCTCACCCGCATCTCCAAGGACTGCGACTGCATGGCCGGCTTCACCTCGCTGGCACCCGACATCGGGGTGGTGATCGGCAACGACCCGGTGGCCGTCGACACCGCTTCGCTCGATTTGGTCGAGGCGCGGCTGGGGCGCCCCCTGGGCGAGGTGGCCTACGACATCCCGACCCGCGTGCAGCTCGACCACGCCCAGGAGATCGGCCTCGGCTTGCAACGCTACCGGCTGGAGACGATCGGCGGGTGAAGCAAGGCGGTTGGTGGTTGACCACGGGCTTTATTTAGACTATATTTGGTCTTGTCGTCCAGGAGGTGAACGTTGACCATGTCCAGTCAGATCAAGCCGATCAGCTACGTCAAGGCCAACGCCGCCGAAATCATCCGCACCCTGGGTGAAAACCAGGACCCGCTGGTCATCACCCAGAACGGGGAGGCCAAGGCCATCCTCCAGGACATCAAAACGTATGAGCAGACCCAGGAAACGATGGCCCTGCTCAAAATCCTGGCTCTCGGCCTCCGCCAGGTCGACGAGGGCCGGATTCAGCTCGCCGAAGAGGTCGTTTCCGGCATCCGCACGTCCAAGTAGGCCCCCGTGTCCCGTCCGGTGTACCTGACCGAAGATGCCGCCCAGGATTTGCGGGAGATCGTGGCCTACGTAGGAGAGCGTTCCGGATCGAATCAGGCGGATCACGTGCTAGGCGAATTCAGCAAATCGTTTGCCAGCCTGGCGGAGTTTCCGGAGCGTGGTGTTTGCCCAAAGGAGCTTCGGGCCGTCGGTCTTGGCGAGTACCGCGAGATCTTTTTCAAGCCCTACCGCATCATCTACCGGGCGCTGCCTGCCAAGGTGGTGGTGCTCGTGATCGCCGACGGGCGCCGCGACATGCAGGCCTTGCTGCTCAGGCGACTTCTGCGGGTCTGATCCCCTGGGATTTCCACCTCCCGTTTTTCTGCCGAAGAGACGGCTTGCCCGGCAGGGAAAAAGACGCCGCGAGCTGTGGTAGAATGCGGGCCGGAGGTTTGCCCATGCTCATTTCCGCGATCGAGAAACGCATTTCGGTCCGCAGGTACGACCCGCGCCCGATCGAGCCCGAAAAACTCGCCCGCGTGCTGGAGGCGGCCAGACGGGCGCCGACGGCCAAGAACCGGCAGGAGTGGCGCCTCTTCCTGGCCGTCGATGCGGCGGTCCGGCAGCGGCTGATCGACCAGGCCTCCCCCCACCAACCCTTCCTGCGCGAGGCCCCGGTGCTGATCGCCGCCTGCGCCCTGGACCCCGCCTACGTCATGCGCTGCGGCCACCCGGCCTTCCTGATCGACCTGGCCATCGTCCTCGACCACCTGTCGCTGCAGGCCGCCGAAGAAGGCCTCGGCACCTGCTGGATCGGCAGCTTCGACGAGGCTCCCGCCAAAACCGCCCTGGGCATTCCCGACCCGGTGCGCATCGTGCAGCTGATGTCGCTGGGCTATCCGGCAGAACCGCAGAGCCCTCGCCCGCGCAAGCCGCTGGGAGAGCTGGTGGTGACCGACCGATGGTGACCTATCCGGCACGCGAAGTGGCCCCGGGGGTACGGGTGCTTGCCGACTCCATGTTCCCCCTCTACCTGGTGGACGGCGAGCGGCCGCTGCTGGTCGACGCCTCGATTTCCCCCTACGCCCCTTCCCTGCTCGCCGGCCTGGAGCGGGCCCTGGCGGGAAAAAAGCTGGCCACCATCGCCCTGACCCACTCGCACTACGACCACACCGGATCGCTGACCGTGCTGGAACAAGAGTACGGCGCCGAGGTGATCGCCTCGCCCCGCACCTGCGAGGTGCTGCAAAACCCCAAGGCCCTCCTGCTGATCAACCAGTTGAACCGGGAGTTTGCCGACAAGCTGGGCATCGCCGAAAGCCCCGTCGTCGCACCTCCAGCCCGCCTGCGCGCGGTGGCGGGCGGAGACGAAATTCCGCTGGACGGGAACCGCCGCCTGCGGGTGTTCGACACCCCCGGCCATACCCGCTGCTCGGTGTCGTTCTTGTTGGAGCCCGAAGGGATCTTCTTCATCGGCGACGCCGGCGGGGTGGTGGAACGGAACGGCAAGTTCAAGCCCCTCTTCCTCTCCAGCTACGGGCAGTACGTGGCCTCGCTACGACAGATCGGCGCCGTGGGAGCCGAAATGCTGGCCCTGCCCCACAACACGGTGGTGCGGGGAAGTGGCCGGGTTTCCCAGTTCGTCGCCTCGGCCCTGGCCGCCGCCGAGGAGGCCCGTGACCGGATCGGGGCCGCCCTGACCGAAGATCCGGACGTCGAACGGATCGCCGACCAGATCCTGGCCGGGGAATTCCCCCTGCCGACGGTGGCCGGCTCGCGGACCGCCTTCCGCATCAACCTTGTTTCCATGGTGCGGGCCATCCAGCGGGAGTTCCCCCCGGGCGACGCGATCTGACCGCCGGCCCCCGGCAATTCCACCGGGCAAGAGGTCAAACCTCGCTTCCAGCCGTAGTTTCTTGACAGAAGGGGGGCGCCTCTTTATACTAGGCCCGAATGAGCCGCACAACGAAAAACAACGCCGGGGGGGAGCTCTCGATCAAAAACGAGATCTTCGGCATCCTCCTCCTCTTCTCTTCGCTGTTTCTCGCCTTCAGCCTGATCAGTTACACCCCGCTCGACCCGAGTTTCTTCTCCCACCCCCGCTCCACCACCGTTTTCAACTTCGGCGGTCGCATCGGCTCCGAGCTGGCCGCCCTGTTGTTCAACCTGCTGGGGTATGCCTCGCTGATCCTGGTCTTCTTCTCCCTCTTCTTCACCGCCTACTTCCTGTTCAACCGCCGCATCCAGAGCCCCATCACCAAAACGGTCGGGTTCCTCCTCCTCCTCCTCTCCAGCGCCTCGTTTCTGGCCATCGTCCTGCCGACCGCCACCATCGACCGTTGCCCGGTGGCCAGCGGCGGATTTTTGGGCATGATGCTGGGGGGCTTCTTCGCCGCCCAGTTGAGGCAGGGTTTCGCCCTCTTCCTCACCGTGTCGTTGATCGCCGTTTCGCTGGTGCTGATCGCCAAGATCTCGATCCGCCGCGGGCTGGCCTGGGGAGGCCGGATGGTCTTCCGCCTCTTCTCGCGGGCCGGCGGGGCGATCCAGCAACAGGTGGACAAAA
>CAZTNO010000138.1:0-7580 GCA_964614865.1 uncultured Clostridia bacterium | reverse complement strand
CGCATCTGCCGGTATTCTGCCGAGATCATCGTCATCGGCGGGGAGAACTGCGTGATGAGTACGGTCATCGATCTCACCGAGCAAAAGATGGCCGAAGACGCCCTCCGTCTGGAAAAAGCCTTCAGTGAGGCCGTACTCGACAGTGTGCCCGGGTTGCTCTACCTGATCGACGAACAGGGCAACATGGTCGGATGCAATCGCAAAACCGGAGAGATCTCCGGTTTTATGGCCGAGGGAGCCGAGAAAAAAGACCTCTTGAACTGGCTCCCCAAAGAGTGGAGCGACCACTCCACCATGAAACATGCCCTGACCAGGGCTTTGCAGACCGGCTCTGCCGAGACCGAAGTCACCATCACCACCAGCGATGGCCCCCGGCAGCTGCTGGTCAGCAGTGTCCGCTTTCATATTGCCAAAAAAGCCTTTGTGGTGGGGGTCGGCACCGACATCACCAAGCGCAAGCGCTCCGAAGAGGAAGTGCGATACCATCGCAACATGATGGCCAACATTCTGGATTCGGTGCCGATCTCGATTTGCTGGAAGGATCGGCAAAGCGTGTACCAGGGATGCAACTCGCTGTTTGCCCAGCAGGCCGGCCTCACCTGGCCCGAGCGGGTGATCGGCCGGACCGACTTCGATCTCCCGCTGCTGCGACAGCACGCCGAGCGGTGCCGGGCCGACGATCAGGAGCTCTTCACTGGACTGCGCCCCAGTTCGCACTATGTCGAGCCCTTGCCCCAGATCGACGGCCCCGAAATGTGGGTGGACATCCGCAAGGTCCCGCTCACCGACGAAGAGGGGCACATCACCGGGATCCTGGGGCTGTACGAGGACATCACCATTCGCATCCAGGCCGAAGAGAAACTCCGCCAACTGGCTGCCGAACTCAAGGCGGCCCTGCAGATCCTGCCCGATCAATTCCTGAAGCTGGACCGGACGGGGAACGTGCTCGGCTGGGATATCGGCCACGTCCGGGCGACCGACCTGTTCACCGCCGATGTCGCAGGCAAGGAGATCGGTTCGGTTTTCCCCTCCCCGGTAGACGCAATGGTCCGCCAGGCCCTGACCGATGTGCGACGCACCCAGGCGCTGGTCAAGATCAACTACCAGCTGCCGGTTCACGGCGAAACGCAGGTCTTTGAAGCCCGGTTCTTGCCGCTGCTCGAAGATCAGGTGTTTGTGGTCAATCGCAACATCACCGAGCAGATCCGGCTCGAGTCGATCGCCCAGTCGGTGGTGATGATGAACAACTTCGGCTACATCTTCTCGGGCATCCGCCACGAAATCGGCAACCCGATCAATTCGATCAAGATGACGATGAGCGTGCTCAAGAGCAACATCGACCGGTATTCCCAATCGATGGTTTTAGAGTACGTGGAGCGGGTCCTCAGCGAGATCGGCCGGATGGAGTACCTGCTGAAGTCGTTGAAGAGCTTCAACATGTTCGAGAGCTTGAAACCGAAACCCACCGACATCGGCTCTTTCATGGACGATTTTTCAGCGCTGGTCCGGGAGGATTTCGATCGCCAGGGGATCCGGGTGGTCTCTGAAGTGGACCGGTTGAGCGGCTTTGCCCTCGCCGATCCCCGCGCCTTGCGGCAAGTGCTGCTCAACATCACCAGCAACGCCGCAGACGCCCTGAAAGGACGGCAGGGGGGAGAGATCCTCTTGCGGACCATCCCGCGCAAGGGGCGGATGGAAATCTCGATCAAGGACAACGGCTGCGGCATGTCCGCCACCCAGCAGGGAAATCTGTTCCGCCCGTTCTTCACCTCGAAACCCAACGGCACCGGCCTCGGTCTGGTGATTGTCAAGAAACTGCTGGGCCTGATGGAGGGGACGATCGACGTGGAGAGTCAGGAAGGGCAGGGCACCACGGTGCGCATCACCCTCCCGGTGTAGAGAGGCACCCCGACATGGCCCAAACCCGAAAAACGCTACTGGTCGTCGATGACGACCGGGTTTTCTGCGAATCGCTGCGTGATCATTTCACCTCGGAGGCGCTCGAGGTGCTGATCGCCCACTCGGTGCTGCAGGGGGGGGCGTTTTGCCAGTCCCGCCACCTCGACCTGGTGCTGCTCGACGAAAACCTGCCCGACGGCGAGGGCCACCAGCTGTGCCCCACCATCCTGAAGACCAGCGAGGAGGCCAAGATCATCTTCATCACGGCCTATCCCTCGTTCGACCATGCCATCCAGGCCCTCAAGGCGGGAGCGTCCGATTACCTGTCCAAGCCTTTCGAATTGGCAGAGCTCGAATTGGTGATCGGCCAGTCGCTGCGTACCATGGAGCTCGAAAAGGTGCGCCACGTCGAAACCTACCGCACCCTCAAGGAACGGGAGCGGCACGCTCTGGTCGGCGATTTCGGCGACGGGGGGAAGATCCGGGAGATGATCGGGCTGTCCGCCGAAACGCCTTCCCCGATCCTGATTACCGGTGAAACCGGCACCGGCAAGGGGGTCGTTGCCCGGGTCATCCATTTCAACGGGCCCCGCCAGCACGGACCGTTCATCCCGCTGAATTGCGCCGCCATTCCCGAAAACCTGATCGAAGCAGAACTGTTCGGGAGCGAACGGGGCGCTTTCACCGGAGCGGTAGCCACCCGCAAGGGGATCTTCGAGTTGGCCGACGGGGGGACCCTGTTTCTCGACGAAATCGGGGCCATGCCGTTGCATTTGCAGTCGAAACTGCTCGGCGTTCTGGACGATCGCTGCGTGAAGCGGCTGGGGGGCCATGCCTTCATTCCGGTGGACGTGCGGATCATTTCCGCCACCAATGCCGATTTGCCGGAAATGATCCGTCAGAAAACGTTCCGCGAGGACCTCTACTACCGGATCGGGGTCCTCGGCATTCACCTCCCCCCCTTGCGACAGCGCCCCGGCGATATCCCCCTCCTCTGCCGCACCCTGCTGGCCCAGCTGAGCCCGGGCAGCCCGGCGATTCTGGCCGAAGGGGAGCTCGAAGCCTTGGGGCGCTACCACTGGCCCGGAAACATCCGCGAGCTGCGCAATGTGCTGGAACGTTCCCTGTTGCTTCACCGGGAAAATCTCCGACCTGGCGAGTTGATCCAATCGTTGAACGACCCACCCCCGGTTTTTTCTTTCCCCCCCCCTCCCGTGCCGTTTGGCGAGGGCAGCCTCCCCGCGCCGGAAATCCTCCGCCTCGACGAGGTGACCCGCGAGTACATCTCCCGAATCCTGGGGCACCACCAGGGCAACTGGACCCAAACGGCCAAAAGCCTGGGCATTTCGATCTCGACCCTCAAGCGCAAAGCCCGCCAATACCGTCTGAACTGACCCGTCGATCCTGGCGGGGGCCGTGCAGAATCGGCCACCTGTTTTGGATGGCCGGGTTTCTGGCGGGGGATGGAAAATGGGGCGAGACGCCTTCCAGTCCATCCTTTGCCGGTTTTCAACGCTTTTGGCATTCGAATTGCTTATTAGAACCGGAAGGAAGCCATGACGACCATACTGATTGTCGACGACGACAAGAACTTTCTGCTGAGCTTCGTCGACGGGTTGAAAGCCCAGGATGACCAGCTTCATGTCCTCACCGCCGAAAACGGGGCGCAGGCCATCGACAAGCTCAAATCCGAGCCGATCGACCTGGTGATGACCGATCTGAAGATGCCGGTCATGGACGGGTTCGAACTGCTGGCCGAAATGAGCCGGAGTTTTCCCCGGGTCCCGGTGATTGTCGTCACCGCCTTCGGGACCCCCGAGATCGAGAAGAAGATCGGCGCCCTGGGCGGATTTCAGTACCTGGAAAAACCGCTCGATTTCTCGGTCACCCTGGAGCGCATCTACGAGGGGTTGGAAGCCAAGTCGGGCGGGTACATCTGCGGGGTGTCGCTGCCCTCGTTTTTGCAGTTGATGGAGGTCGAAAAAAAGACCTGCCAACTGAGTGTCCGCTCCATGGGGCGGTTTGGCACCCTGTACTTCCATGAGGGGGAATTGATCGACGCCGAAACCAACGAAGAGGGGGGCGAAACGGCTGCGCTGGAGATCGCCTCCTGGGACGAACCCGAAATCGAGATCGTCGCCAAATTCAAGAATCGCACCACGCAAATCCGCTCCTCGCTCCACTACATTCTGATGGAGTCGTGCCGCATCCGCGATGAACGGGACAAGGGGGGGGTGCTAATCGGCACCGACTTCCTGGTGCCCGATGAGCCTGCGAGCCCGGGGGATGGGGATGGGGGAGGGATTGCCGAAGAATCGCCAAGAATCAGCGAAGTGCCGGATAAAACAACCATTCAACATAAGGAGAGCCCTATGAATGTTCAAAAATTGAACGAGGCGATGGAGGAGATGAAGGCCAATGTCGGGCCGGGATTGCTGAGTTCGAGCATCGTCTCGAGCAGTGATGGTCAGGCGATCATCCACTACCAGGACAACCCCAGGGCGAGCGCCCTGTTCACCCAGTTGACCACCTATCTCACCCGGGCCTTGAAAGAGAGCGGGCTGCCCGAATTGGGCAGGTACTACATCATCGACATGACCAGCAACCAGACCTGCATCGTGATCCCGCTGGGTGATTTCTGGTGGGGGATCTTTGTCGACACGCAGCGATCGCCGCTGGGGTTGCTGCTCAACATCGCGATCCCGAGGGCCATCGAGGTGTTTGAAGAGGCCATCGTCGGCTGATTCGGCATGGGCATTCGCACAACTCGGGCGGAATGGGGGGGGCGGGCGCCAACCTCATCCACACCGGGGGAAAAGGCGGGTGCCTTGGAGTGAGTTGGAACGGACCCGGTGCTTGGGCTTGGTGGGCGGCATGGTCTGCCCGCCAGGCTGCCAGCCGGGTTTTTGGTTGTGGAACAGAACCAGGAGGTACCGATGGGTATGGTATTGAAGAGTGTCTACGACGTGGTCACCAGGGAAAAAGGGTTCAAGGGGCGCATGCGTTTGACGGTCATGACCGGCGTCCCCTCGGCCAGGGCCAGCGAGATCCCCGATGAAGGGGAGCAGGTCGCTCGCTTCAAGAGGGCCGCATCCGAGATTCTGGGCGAAGACATCGAGAAGACCCTGATCCGTTTGAACTCGCGGCGATGACTCCGGGGGGGCTTGAAACGGGAAACCCGCATTGAATCCAAAGTAAGGAGTGTTCATGAACCAATCGGACGCTTTGGCGTTATCTGAGATCATTGCCGTCGACAAGGAGACGTGTACCCACTGCCACCTCTGCATTGGCGTCTGTCCGGTGAAGTACTGCAACGATGCCTCGGACCTGGAAAACGGCATCGTGATCAATCACGACTTGTGTATCGGCTGTGGGGCTTGTGTGCGCGCTTGCACCCACAAGGCACGAACGATCGTGGACGACACCCAGCGCTTTCTCGCCGATCTGGCCAAGGGGGAGCAGATCGTCGCCATGCTGGCTCCGGCAGTGGATGTCAGTTTTCCGGGCGAGGTGGGCCATCTGATGGGCTGGTTGAAGAGCATCGGGGTGACCCTGAATTTCGACGTTTCGTTTGGTGCCGAGATTACCACCCACCAGTACTGGAAGGCGATTCGTGCCGGGGTGAAGACTCCGGTGATTGCCCAACCCTGTCCCAGTGTGGTTTCCTATATCGAGACCTACAAACCTTCGTTGATCCCGCACCTGGCTCCGACCGGAAGCCCCTCCATGGATATGGCGGTGTGGATCCGCAGCATCCATCCCGGAGTGAAACTGGCCTTCATCAGCCCGTGCGCCGCCAAGAAGCGCGAATTCGAAGACCCCAACACCAAGACCCGTGTGCAGTACAACGTCACCATCGAGAGCCTGAAAAAGCATTTCGATCAGCAAAAAATACGCCTGAAAGACTTCCCGGTGGCGACTTTCGACGGACCGATGCCGGCCGAACGGGGGATGCTGTACTCCCAGCCCGGCGGACTCTACGAAGCGTTCAAGCGCTATGGCCTGAAACTGAAACGGCATCAGGTGCGCCGCACCGAGGGGATCGAGATCTACCACGAGTATTTCGATGAACTCGAACGGGACATCCAGAATGGCGCCAGCGACGTGATCCTGGTCGACGTGCTGAATTGCCAGCACGGCTGCAACCGGGGCACGGGCACCATCTACGAAGAGCGGACCACCGACGAGGTCCTCCGCTATCAGAGCGAATCTTTGGCAAAACGTCAGGGGGCATCTTTCCCCAGCGAAGCGGAAATGAAGGAGTTGCTCCGCCAGTTGAATGAGCTGGACTCACTCGATTTTTCCAGGACCTACACCGACCGGTCCGCGAAGTTTCGTGAACTGGACAACCCCGATGAAGAGGGGATCGAAGCCTTGCACGTCGAAATGGGCAAACTCGACAAGAAAGACATCAAGAACTGCGGAGCCTGCGGTTACATGTCGTGCGATGCGATGGCCAAAGCGATCATGAACGGGTTGTACCGCCCCCAGCAGTGCCACCATTTCCTGGAAAACTTCTATCGCGAACACGCCCAGGACACGGAGTGATTTTTCGTCTCCGGAAACGGTGCCTGACTTTGTTGTTGGGTCGGTAACCGGCAGGGGGGGGCTCCCCGGGCCCCTTGTTTTCGGCCCGAAATGGGCCCCCCCTTCACCCCCTTTCCGGAGCGTGATACAATGATTGGCTTCGGACGGGAGGTGCGACGATGAAGCGAGTGTGGTCACCGATATTTGCTGCCATCCTGTGGATGGGGATGGTTTCGTTTCCGGTTATGGCCCAGAGCGATACCAGCGACGGGGTTTTCTCGATCGTGGAAGGATTCACCGTCACGTTTCAGGCGGGGGCGAATGGCACCCTGTTGGGCTCCACCTCCCAGGTGGTGGTCGCTGGCGGATCGACCACTCCCGTGACCCCCGTGCCCAATAGCGGATATCGCTTCGTGAACTGGACCGGGCCGGGGGGTTTTTCGTCGACCTCCAACCCGTTGACCATGAACAATGTCCACGCCAACCTGACCATCACGGCGAATTTTGCCGTCAACACCCACACCGTCACCTTCGTGGAAGGGGCGGGCGGAACCATCACCGGCACCAAGGTGCAGACCGTGAGCCACGGCGCGAATTCCGCAGCCGTGACCGCCGTGCCGGGGAGCGGCTACACTTTCGTCAACTGGACTGGGACGGGGGGATTCGCCACAACCACCGCCAACCCGCTGACCGTGACGAATGTCACCACGGACATGGCGATCACTGCCAACTTTAGCCAAAACACCCCGCCGGCGATCGCTCTGAACCACGGGCGGCTCAACTTCGCCAAGGTGGGGGCTGCCATTACCTCGGCGCAGACCCTGCGCCTGCGCAACACCGGCGGCGGGACTTTGAATTGGACGGCGACGCCGAGTGCCGGCTGGATCGTCCTCGACCGGGCCAGCGGAAGCGGGAATGCCCGGATCCAGGTGTCGGTGAACGCCACGGGACTTGGCAACGGCACCTACGATGGCACGATCTCGATTGGTGACCCCGCGGCGACCAACACGCCGCAAACTGTGCAAATCCAGCTGGTGGTCTAGAACGCCGGCCAGAACCCTTTCGGCACCTTCGAGACCCCCGCCGCGGGAGCCAACGGCGTCACCGGCTGGGTGCTCGACGACGTCGAGGTCGCCTCGGTGAAGATCTACCGC
>CAZTNO010000137.1:0-7594 GCA_964614865.1 uncultured Clostridia bacterium | reverse complement strand
CGTCGTTTTCGAGGCCTCCATGGAGATCCGCGCCTCGATCTTGAACGCCACCCTGATCATCATCGTCGCCTTCCTGCCGCTCTTCTTCCTGTCGGGGCTGGAGGGGCGCATGCTCAAGCCGCTGGGCATCTCTTTCGTGGTCGCCCTCTTCATCTCGCTGATCGTGGCCATGACGCTGACTCCGCTGCTGTGCAAGATGTTTTTGAGCAGCGAGACGTTTTTGCGCAAGACGGAAAAGGAACGCTGGCTGACCCGCACGTTGGCCTCGGGCTACGAGAAATCGCTGGACTGGGCCCTGGGCCACAAGGCGGTGGTGATCGCCACGGCGGTGGGTTTGTTCGCCGTTTCGTTGGTGGCCTTTTCCACGATGGGGCGCAGTTTTCTCCCCGAGTTCAACGAGGGGTCGCTCACCCTGTCGGTGGTTTGCCAGCCCGGGACTTCGCTGGACGAGAGCCATCGGTTGGGCAGTCTGGTGGAAGGCGAATTGTTGTCGATCCCCGAGGTGCTCAGCACCGCCCGCCGTACCGGCCGAGGCGAATTGGACGAACACTCGCAGACGGTGAACAGCGCCGAGATCGATGTCAATTTCGTGCTCGGCAAGCGGAAACGCGACGAATTCATGGCCGAGGTGCGGGCCAAGTTGGCCGGCATTCCCGGCATCGCCTCCACCGTGGGCCAACCCCTGGGGCATCGCATCGACCACATGCTCTCGGGGACGCGGGCCAACATCGCCATCAAGGTGTTTGGCCCCGACCTTGGCAGCCTCTTCCGGCTGGGCAATCAGATCAAGAACGCCCTGTCCGGAGTGCCGGGGCTGGTCGACGTGACGGTGGAGCAGCAGGTGGAGATCCCGCAGATCCAGATCCGGGCCAACCGCGGGATGCTGGCCGCCTACGGCATTACGGTCGAGCAGTTCAACGAATTCGTGAACATCGCTTTTGGCGGGGAAAAACTGGCCGACATCTACGAGGGGCAGATGCGTTTCGATCTGGTTTTGCGGCTGGAAAAGGACTTCACCGAGACCATCGAGGGCATCCGGGCGGCCCTGATCGACAGCGGAGACGGGCGAAAAGTGCCCCTGGAGCAGGTGGCCGACGTCGTGTCGGTGGCGGGCCCCAGCTCGATCAGTCGCGAAAACGTGCAGCGCAAGATCGTCGTGTCGGCCAACGTCGCCGGTCGTGACCTTCGCAGCGTGGTGGAGGATATCCAGGGGCAGGTCGGCGGCAAGGTCTCCCTGCCCAAAGGGTATCGCGTCGAATACGGAGGGCAGTTCGAGAGCGAGGCCCGGGCATCGCGAACCCTCCTCTTCACCTCGATCCTCTCGTTGTTGATCATCTTCCTGCTCCTGTTCCTGGAATTCGACAACTACAAGCTGGCGGCCATCATCCTGCTCAACTTGCCGTTGGCCCTCATCGGTGGCGTTTTTGCCATCTTCTTCACCTCGGGTACGCTGAGTATCCCGGCCATCATCGGCTTCATCACCCTGTTCGGCATCGCCACCCGCAACGGTATCCTGCTCATCTCCAACTACCAGCAGATGCAGGAACAGGGGGTCCCGGTCCACGAGACGGTGACCCGGGGCTCGATCGATCGCCTCAACCCGATTCTGATGACGGCACTGACGGCGGCCCTGGCCCTGATCCCCCTGGCATTGAAAGGCGATCTGTCGGGCAACGAGATCCAGAGCCCGATGGCCAAGGTGATTCTGGGTGGACTCCTCACCTCCACCTTGCTCAACATCTATTTCATTCCGGTGGTGTACAGCCTGTTCCGCCGCCGGGACACCATGGCAGCGGGGGAAAAATGATGCGAAAGGTTTTGTTCTTCCTTGTTTTCGGAATTTCGGCCGGGTTGTTTGCCCAGGAGGGGATCGAGCGGGTCCTGGCTCAGATCGAGCAAAACAACCCCACCCTGCAGGCCTATTCCCGGCAAAACCAGGCCGGGAAACTGGCCACCCGGGTCGGTCTTTTGCCCGACGACCCCGAGTTGGAACTAGGCCGGCTGAAGGGGCGCCCGGTTGACCTCGGGTCGCGCACCGATTTCAGCGTCCGGCAGGTATTCGATTTCCCCCTGGCCTACTGGCAGCGACACCGCCTCGCCAGCGAACGACGGGCCCAATTGGATTGGGAGTGGCAAAAGCAGCGTCGGGCGCTGCTGCTCGAGGCCCGTTTGCTGTGCCTCGACGTGGTTCTTGCCAACGCCATGCGCCGGGAATTGGGTCGTCAACTCGCCTGGGCCAAAGACCTGGCCCGGGCGGTCGGGCTCAAGTACGAGCGGGGGGAGGCCAACGTGTTGGAGTGGAACAAGGTGCGGCTCACCTTGTTGAACCTCGAAAAGGAGGCCGAAAGCAACGAAATCGAGCGGAACGCGCTGCTGGCCGAATTGACCAGCCTCAACGGCGGCGCGGTGGTCGAGTTGACCGACGATGGATTCGACCGCGGGCAGGTTCCCGACGACTTCACGAGTTGGTACCAGCGAATCGAGCAGCGCGACCCGCAGCTGTCGTGGCTGCGGTGCGAAGTCAGCTGTCTTGAGTGGCAGGTCAAGCTGGACCGGGCGCTCAACCTTCCCCGCCTGGCCATCGGCTACCAGAGTGAATCGGTTTCTGGGGAGCGTTTTTCGGGGGTCACGGCGGGGATTTCGCTCCCCCTCTTCCAACGGCGGGGGGTGGTGCGGGCCGGAAAGGCCCAGGCCGAGGCCATGCGCAGCGTCGCTGCCGATGGCAACCGGCAGTTTTTTCAACAGATGAAGACCTTGCACTCCCGGGTGGTGGCCTTGCAGCAATCGGCGCAGGACTACCGCACCCGGCTGGCCGAACTCGACAATACCCCGTTGTTGCGCAAGGCTTTTGACGGCGGCGAGATCTCGCTGATCGAATACGTGCTCGAGCTATCGCAGTTGCACGACAGCACGGTGCGCCTTTTGCAGGCCGAATGGAGCCTGGGCAAGGCGCTGGCGCTGGTCTGGCAGAGCAGCCTTTAGCGCTGGAGTTCGTTGCTTTGGGGCGGGTATTTCCCCTGGCAGAGGGTCAGGCGCTCCCCACGATGTGGCGGGCTGGCCTGGTCCGAAGGAGGAATGATGACGGAAGGAAAGTGCGGTTGCGGTGACACCTGCCCCGCGGGGGCGGGGTCACTTCCGGAAAAGGAGCGGCAGCAACTGGTTGCGCGCGGTCTTTGGCTGGAAGCGCTGACGATCGGTTGGAACGTGGTCGAGGGGGTGGTGTCGGTGGCGGCCGCTTTGGCCGCGGGCAGCGTGGCATTGCTGGGCTTTGGTATCGACAGTTTCGTCGAGACCACTTCGGGGCTGATCCTGGTCTGGCGGTTGCGGGCCGAACGGGGGGTGTCCGACCCGGCGGCGATCGATCGCCTCGACCGGCGGGCGCACAAGGGGGTGGCCTGGTCGCTTTTCCTGCTGGCCGCCTACATCGCCCTGGATGCCACCAAGGCCCTGCTAGCCCGCGAACCCCCCGAACCCTCGTTGGTCGGAATCATCATCACTGCGCTGTCGCTGGCCGCGATGGGTTTCCTGGCCCGGGCCAAGCGCCGCGTCGCCCACGGGTTGGATTCCCGGGCGATGCTGGCCGATTCGTTCCAGACCACCGCATGCTTCTGGCTGTCACTGATCACCCTGATCGGCATCGGCCTGAATGCGTTGCTGGGCTGGTGGTGGGCCGACCCGCTGGCGGCACTGGCCATGACCTGGTTTCTGGTGGCCGAGGGGCGCGAAGCCTGGCGCGGCGAAAACTGTTCGTGTTGAGTCCCTACCCTTGGTGTTCACGGCTGGATGCAGTGCTTTACTAAATTATACGACTTGACAAGATTGTAAAGTTGTATTATTTAGACAAGCATGGAGTGGCGATCTGAAGAAAAAAAACTGCTGGACAACGCGCCCGCGGCATTGGCCAGTTTACTGGGCATAGGCCTGCCCGATCTTGAGATTCGCTTCGGCGACCAATCCGGGGCCGATCTGGTTGTCTCTGCCGGCCCGTTGTTCGTCATGGAAGTGAAAAAAGCCACCAGCGCAGCGATCATCGCGGCGGCCGCGGAACGGGTCAAGGGGGTCGCCGGTCATGTTGGGAAAAAGGCGGTGCCGCTCGTCGTGGTACCCTATATGGGCGAAGTGGGCCGCGAGGCATGCGCGAAGGCGGGGGTTGGCTGGTTCGACCTTAGCGGCAATGCGAATATTATTGGTCCGGGCTTGCGAGTGATTGTCGAGGGGAAACCGAATCGATATAAAACACCGGGTAGACCAGAGAATCTTTTCGCGCCCAAGAGTTCACGCATTGTCCGCTGGTTTCTCGTTCATGCGGATCAGTCTTTCAGCCAGCGGGAAATTGCACGTGCCACCGGGCTCGGCGAAGGGTATGTGAGTCGGCTTGCGATGCGAATGGAACGAGACGGCTATCTTCTCCGGAACAAATGTGGCGCTGTACGGGTCAGGAATCCATCCACGTTGCTCGATTCATGGCGTGCGGCCTCCCAGTTCTCGTGTCATTCCATTCATGCGGGGCATGTTCCAGCTCGCTCCGGGGAGGAATTGTTGAGATCTGTCGCCAATACCCTTCTCGAACATGGGATTGAGTACGCCGCTACCGGACTCGCCGCAGCTTGGGCCCTGACTCAATTCGCTTCTTTCCGGATCGCCACCTTGTTCCTGCCAAACGACCCCTCGCCCAAACTCTTGGAGGCACTTGGTTACCGAGAGGAAGCACGGGGTGCGAATCTATGGCTGGTGAGACCAAACGACATGGGCGTTTTCCAGGGCGCTGCTTTGAAAGACGGTGTCCGCAGCGTGCATCCGGTTCAGGTTTACGTCGATTTGAAAGGGCATCCTGAGCGAGCACCTGAGGCAGCGGAGCGGCTTCGCTCTGAATTCCTGACTTGGAAAAACAATGGCTGAAAAGCCCAAACGATCGCTGGAATACCCAAGAGGGCAAGTCGATCGGGTGCGGGCGACATGTCTTCATATCGCCACGAAGCTCGGCGATCTTATGAACGAGCTGGTAGTCGTTGGTGGTTTGGTGCCGTCGTTGCTCATCGATCAGGATGCTTTGCCCACGGGATCTGTCGCCCATGTCGGCACCATGGATCTCGATGTGGGGCTTTCGCTTGCCCTGCTTGACGAGGGTCGCTATCGGACGTTTACTGAGCGTTTGAGGGGCGCCGGCTTTGTCACAGATCAAAACGAGGATGGCCGGCCAACCCGGCAACGCTGGCGGACCGTGGGGGAACCCCACGTAACCATCGATTTCCTCATCCCCCCCTCCTCAACCGTCTCGCTCGAAGATGGGGGAAAGCTCCAAGATATTGAGCGTGACTTTGCCGCAGTCATCACGCCGGGGTTAAAGCTGGCGTTTCAGGACCGGCGACGCGTAAGGATAGACGGCCGGACGATCCAAGGAGAGAAAGCAACGCGCGAAATCTGGGTGTGCGGTCCGGGGGCTTTCGTTGTTCTCAAAGCTCTCGCGTTCTATGGACGTGGCGAAAGCAAGGATGCTTATGATCTCTACTATCTTGTTCGAAATTTTGGAGCGGGAGTGGAGGAAATCGTTGCTTCCCTGCGGCCACTCCTTGACGATGGCAACGCACAACGCGCCTTACAGATCCTACGCAGCGATTTTCTCGACCACGATGCGATCGGCCCTCGACGTGTCGCCGAATTCCTTCAGGGCGGTCCTGATGACGAAATCCAAGCCGATGTGACCGGTTATGTCCAATCTTTGCTGGATCTTTGCCGCTGAAGGCCGAGGTCTGTACTACTTCAGTCCGGCGCCCAGCGGGGTCTCCGGCGGCAGGAAGGGGCGTGACGGCCGGTTGCTCTCGTCGGAGGCGGCCAGGATCATTCCCTCGGACAGGAGGTCTCCTAGCGGATGAAATCGAGGTAATTCTCCTGGCTCACGCAAGTGTATGTGGCGTGGGGGTAACTTGCCAACCATGACTTGGGGGGGGCACTCTTTTTTCTGCCCGATTTGAATTCAAAGGCATGGACCTCGCCGTCCCGATCTTCCACATAGTCAATTTCGGCGCCATCCTTGGTCCGCCAGAACCAGCGGCCGCCGTAGAGGTTTCGGTATTCAAGGGTTTTCCTTCGCTCGGAGATCAGGAAGTTTTCCCAAAGGGCCCCCGTATCGTTTCGCTCATGGATGTCTTTGAAATCGTCGATCAAGGCGTTGCGCACTCCGTTGTCGTGAAAATAGACCTTTTCCTTTCGGGTGATTTCCGCCCGCATGTTTCGTCCGAAAGCGCCCAGGCGAAAGACCACGAACGCCTTTTCCAGCAGATCGATGTACGAGGTGACAGTGCCCGCACTCATGCCGATTTTTCTGCCGAGCTCCTGATAGGAGACCTCGGATCCGACCTGGAACGCCAGTAGCTTCAGCAGGTCCCGCAGTTTCCTGGGATTGCGGATACCGGACAGCTCCAGGATGTCCTTGTACAGGTATGCCGAAGTCAATTCCCGCAGGTGGGAAATGCGGTCCGCCCGGCCCGGGATCGAGTAGAGTGCCGGATAACTGCCTAGTACGAGGACTTCGTCTTTTCGCTCGTCCAGTGCGAACGGGGACTCGAGATTGGCAAGCTCTGCCAGGGCGATCGGAAAGAGTTGAAATGTCCAGGTCCGGCCGGTCAGCGCCTCCTTCGTCTTCGAGGCCAGTTCGAGGCTCGATGAGCCCGTGACGAACAAGGAGAACCCAGGGGCGGAGTCGTGGAGACGTTTCAGCGCCAAACCGATTTCAGGGATCCGCTGCGCCTCGTCCAAAAACACGACTTCGTACCCAGCCAGCGCCGAAAGGATCCGGGCGGGGTTTGCTGTAGCGAAAAGGTCGCACACTCGTGGATCGTCCCCGTTCAATTCGAGCGTACGCTTTCCAATCGAAGCGAGCACCGAACGGGCCAGCGTGGTTTTTCCGCACTGCCTCGGCCCATAGAGGATCACGATTCGGCTGTCGTGCTGAAGTTTGTCTCGCAGCAGGGGCTCGATCATGCGTGGGATATTCATAAACCAAGAATACCGCCAATCTCCACATTTGTCCACTGTATTGGATGAAATGGGCGCTATTTGTCGAACGTATTTGATAAAAGTTGCCATTTCCCGCCCCTTCGCCAGTTCCCTGGAGGGGGCGCCGCCCACCTGGCCGCGACGGGGGGCGGTGGGCAGGGCGTTTACTTCAGCCCGGCGCCCAGCGGGGTCTCGGGGGGCAGGAAGGGGAGGAACGGCCGGTTGCTCTCGTCAGAGGCGGCCAGGATCATTCCCTGGGACAGGATGCCGCGCAATTTGGCCGGCTTCAGGTTGGCGACGATGATGATGGTCTTGTCCAGCAGGTCCTCGGGGGCGTAGTACTGGGCGATGCCGGCCACCACCGTGCGCACCTCGGTGCCCAGGTCGACGGTCAGCTTCAGCAGCCGGTCGGCCTTCTCGACCCGTTCGGCGGCGGTGACCCGGGCGGCCACCAGTTTCACCTTCTTGAAGGTGTCGATGTCGATCAGCCCTTCGGGCAGGCTGCCTACGGCCGGCGCCGGAGCGGGCGGGGGCGGAGTCACAGGTACTTCGGGGGTTACCGGGGCGGGGGGAGGGGCGCTCGTTTCGTTCATGGGTT
>CAZTNO010000136.1:0-7608 GCA_964614865.1 uncultured Clostridia bacterium | reverse complement strand
CCGCTTCGCCGCCGAGTTCCCGCCCCTGGCCGTCGTCAGCGGCGAAAAGACGGCCGCCGCCTATGCCGCGGACGAGGCCAACCGGACCCTGCTGCTGGAAGAACTGGTCATGCTCTGGCTGGCCAACGAGAACCCTGCTTTCGCCCCCTACCGGGAGCTCTTCGACGACACCGCCCTGACCGCCGAAACCGCCTACCCCCGCCTCTTCCCCCTGCTCGACGAATTCTTCACCGCCCGCCCCCCCTTCGGTCCCGACGAACAGCCCCTGCTGGAGATGCTGCGCGCCCCGGCCATCGCCGTCCCCCATTCGCTGCCCGGGCAACTCCAGTTCATCAGGCAACGCTGGGGACTGCTGCTCAAACGGTTCCATCTCCGCCTGCTCAGCGGCCTCGACCTGATCCGCGAAGAGGAGCGGCCGGCGTTCACCGGCCCCGGCGACATCCCGGTGCCCCGCTTCGACCACCTCGCCGCCGGCAGGGAAAGCGAAAGCGAGCGGTTCTCCCCCGATTCGGACTGGATGCCGAACTTGGTGATGATTGCCAAGAGCATCTACGTCTGGCTCGACCAGCTTTCGCGCCAGTACCGCTTGCCGATCGCCACCCTGCGCGACATCCCCGATCAGGAACTCGACCAGCTGGCCCGCCGGGGGTTCTCGGGGCTCTGGCTGATCGGCATCTGGGAGCGGAGCCGGGCTTCGAAAGAGATCAAGCGGCGTTGCGGCAATCCCGAGGCCGAAGCCTCGGCCTATTCGCTTTCAGACTACCGGGTGGCGGAAGACCTGGGCGGTGACCCGGCCTACGAGGACCTCAAGGAGCGGCTGGCCCGCCGGAACGTCCGCCTGGCCACCGACATGGTGCCCAACCACATGGGGCTCGACTCCCCCTGGGTGATCCACCACCCCGACCGCTTCCTGCAACTCGACCACCCCCCCTTTCCCGCCTACACCTTCCACGGCGACAACCTGGCCAGCGACCCCGATGTCGAAATCCGCATCGAGGACCACTACTACGAGCGCACCGACGCCGCGGTGGTGTTCCAGTGGCGGCATCGCGGCTCGGGGCGGGTCCGCTACCTGTACCACGGCAACGACGGCACCCGCATGCCCTGGAACGACACCGCCCAGCTCGATTACCTGAACGGCGAGGTGCGCGAGGCGGTCATCCAGCAGATCCTTTCGGTGGCGAGACGTTCGCCGATCATCCGTTTCGATGCCGCCATGACCCTGGCCAAAAAACACTACCAGCGGTTGTGGTTTCCCGAGCCGGGCAGTGGCGGGGACATCCCCAGCCGGGCCGGGCAGGGGCTGGACAAAGCCGAGTTCGACCGGCGCATGCCGGTGGAGTTCTTTCGCGAGGTGGTCGACCGCATCGCCAAAGAGGCGCCCGGCACCCTGCTCCTTGCCGAAGCGTTCTGGCTGATGGAGGGGTACTTCGTGCGCACCCTGGGCATGCACCGCGTGTACAACAGCGCCTTCATGAACTTCCTGAAAAACGAGCAGAACGACCGCTTCCGCCAGTCGATCCGGAACGTGCTCGAATTCCAGCCCGAGATCCTCCGCCGTTACGTGAATTTCTTGAACAACCCCGACGAGGAGACGGCGGTGGCGCAGTTCGGCAAGGGTGACAAGTACTTCGGCGTCTGTTTGTTGATGGTGACCCTGCCCGGCCTGCCGATGTTCGGTCACGGCCAGGTCGAAGGCTACGGCGAAAAATACGGCATGGAGTACCGCCGGGCCTACTGGGACGAGCCGGTGGACGAAGCGCTGGTTGCCCGCCACGAGCACGAGGTCTTCCCGCTGCTCCGCCGGCGGGCCCTGTTTTCGGGTGTCGAGCACTTCCAGCTCTACGACTTCACCTGCGAAGGGGGGGCGGTGGACGAGAACGTGATCGCCACCAGCAACCGCCACGGACAGGAGCGGGCGCTGGTGGTGGTGAACAACCGCTACGGCGACACCTCGGGCTGGATCCACACCGCGGTCACACGGCTGGAAGGGGGCGAACCCCAGCGGGGGCGCCGCTCGCTGGTGGACGCCTTGAAACTCCAGGGAGGCGACCGCGATTTCCTGATCTTCCGGGACGTAATCTCGGGCCTCGAGTACATTCGCCGCCGGAGCGAGGTCGCAGCGCGCGGCCTGCACTTCACCCTGCAAGGGTACGACCGCCGGGTGCTGCTCGATTGGCGCGAGGTGGAGGAGACGAACGGAACCTACGCCGCCCTCGAATCTTTTCTTGCCGGCCGCGGCACCCCCTCGATCGCCGAGGCCGAGCGCGAACTCCGCCAGGAACCGGTCCGACAGAAGGCTGCCGAGTTGCTGAATCCCGGATTCCTGGGCTGGCTGGTCAGCGATCCCCTCGCAGGCGGAAGCCCCGACCCCGAGCGCCTGGCCCAGTTCGGCGAGCGGGTGGAAGGTCTACTGCGCACCCTCGAAGAGCACGCCGGCCAACCTGCACGGGTGGAGACGGTGACCCGCCGGCTGCAGGCTGAGCTGGCCGTCTTTTTGACTCGCCCCCCGGTTCCAGACGAAACGCCGGACAAAGGGGTCACCGGCGAAGCAGACGCCGTGCTGGCCAGGGTCTTGCGCCTGCTGGCACCGGGCTCGGGCCAGGCCCCCGTATTCCTCTACTGGCTGTGCGTGCATCGGCTCGGCCAGGCTTTCCAGGAGGTCGACTTTTCCGCCCGCTCCCGCTCGCTGATCGACGAATACCGCCTCGACCGGCTGGCGGCTCCGGCGCTCTCCGGGCTCGGGGTGCCGGCAGAACGAATCGCCGCGAGCCAACTCCTGGTCAAGGTGATCACCGGCCAGCAGGACGGCTTCCAGGAGTTGATCGGGCAGACCTTCCCGAAACCCGGCGGCGTGACCGGCGAAATCGCCCGGCGCATCGCCGTCATGCTCACCGATGGTGACGTGCAGACCGCCCTCGGGGTGAACCGCCACCGCGAGGTGTTGTGGTTCTCCCGCGAAGCCTTTTTGGTGCTGATCGACTGGCTGCTGGCCTGCGCCGTGCTGCGGCTGGCAGGGCCCGACTGGCGACAGGGCGATGCCGCCCGGGAAACGCTGGCAGGGCTGGGCCGGGCCCGGGAGCGAATCGTCCAGCTGGCCGAAGAGAGCGGCTACCGCTTCGAGGAGTTCGGCCGCCTGCTGGCCCCCCCCCCTCCCGTCGCAAAAGCGTAGCCGGAAACAAATAGACCTCCGCAGCGAAGCGCTTTTTTGGCGAATGGTTCCCTATTCTTTTCCTTTCCGGTAGAATCGGGTCGAAAAAAACCTGGAGACAAGGGGGGGACCATGACGAACATCGGATCCTACGACGAACGCTTGAGATCGTTCTCCTGGGAAGTGGCGGAAAGGGAACTCGGCTACCGCGCCGGCGATCCGATCAACATCGGCGAGTACTGCTCGGATCGCATCTGCCGCCTGGGGATGGGGCAGAAAACCGCCCTGATCTGGGAGGGGGGCGACGGCGAGAACAAGCGCTTCACCTTCGACGACCTGCGCCTGCTCGGCAACACGATCGCGAGCTTCCTTCAGGGACTCGGCACCCTCCCCGGTGACCGGGTATGCCTGTTCATGGACCGCATCCCCGAGCTGTACATCGGTTTTTTGGCTATCCTCAAGCTGGGGGCCATCGCCCAACCGCTCTTTTCTGCCTTCGGCCCCGAATCGCTGGCCACCCGCCTGGCCGATGCCAGGACCTCGGTGATCCTGACCCAGCGCAAGCACCTGGCCAAGGTGCGGGCGATCCTGGGCGATTTGCCCTCCCTGCGCACGATCGTGGTGGTCGACGACGACGGGGGGAAACCGCTGCGCGAGCGGGAGACCGCATTCCATCTGGACCGCGCCCCCGTGGTGCCCGACTTCCCGGTATACCCCTCGATTGCCGAGACCCCTTCGGTGCTCCACTACACTTCGGGGACCACCGGCAAACCGAAAGGGGCCCAGCACGTCCACCATTCGCTGATCTCGCAGTACATCACCTCCCGCTACGTGCTCGACCTGCGCGAAGACGATGTCTACTGGTGCAATGCCGACCCCGGCTGGGTCACCGGCACCTCGTACGGCATCATCGGCCCCTGGGCCTGCGGGATCACCCAGTGCGTGCTCGACGCCGGCTTCCGCGCCGACTCGTGGTACCGGTTCATCGAAAAGCACCGCATCACCGTCTGGTACTCGGCACCCACCGCCATCCGCTCGCTGATGAAGGAGGGCGAGGAGGTGGCGAGCCGCTTCGACCTCACCTCGCTGCGCCACCTGTGCTCGGTCGGCGAACCCCTCAATGCCGAGGCGGTGATCTGGTCGGAGAAGGTGTTCGGCCTCCCCTTCCACGACACCTACTGGCAGACCGAGACGGGCTCGATGATGATCTGCAACTACCCCGGCATGAAGGTCAAGCCGGGCTCGATGGGCAAGCCCTTCCCGGGGATCACCGCGACCGTGGTCGACCCCGACCATTTCCTGCCGCTGAACCGGCCCGGGGTGGTCGGCCTGATCGCCATCCAGCCCGGCTGGCCCTCGATGTTTCGCACCTACTGGGCCAACGAGGCGACCTACCAGAGCAAGTTCCAGGGCGGCTGGTACATCTGCGGCGACCGGGCCAGCATCGACGAGGACGGTTACTTCTGGTTTGTCGGCAGGGACGACGACGTAATCAACACCGCCGGCCACCTGGTGGGCCCCTTCGAGATCGAATCGGCGCTGCTCGAACACCCGGCGGTGGCCGAATCGGCGGTGGTGGGCAAGCCCGACCCGGTGAACATGGAGGTGGTCAAGGCCTTCATCGCCCTGAAACCAGGCTTCCAGGCGGGCCAGGACCTCGAACTCGAGATCATGAACTTCATCCGCAAGAAGCTTTCGCCGCTGGCCATGCCGCAGGAGATCGAGTTCGTCCCCTCGCTGCCCAAGACCCGCTCGGGCAAGATCCTGCGCCGCATGCTGCGTGCCAAAGAGTGGGGCGAGGAGATCGGCGACACCTCGACCCTGGAGAACGACTAATCCTTCCTCAAGCGAGGGACGGATTGTGAAAATATGAAAGTGATTTTCAAGAAGTCTGCCCGTCGATTCGGGAAATGCGCTGAGTCGGCCGTTATGTAGAATCGTGGCAACCACCTGCGCAAAATTTGTGAGGAGTAGAACCCATTGGCTAGGAAGAAGGAACTAGCCAGTTTCCAGGATATCCTTTTCTGTTGAGGTTCTCCGAGAATTGAGCCGCGGAACACTTTCACACTTTCACAATCCGTCCCTCTAGGTTGGGGAGGATATCAGGGCTTCCAGCGCTTCGGCATCGGCCAGGTCCTTGGTCCTTCCCGTCGCCCGTTTGTTGCGAACAAGATCGGCAATCGAAGGGATCCGAATTACCATCCCCTCGATGTCAACCGTTTGCGATCGATCGTATACGTCCTCGAATTCGAGCCCGGTTGCTTCGGTGATGATGTCGATACGCCGCGGGGCGACCCCGATCTGAAAAACGGTCCCATCTCGCTGTAAATCCTCTGCGGTCAGGTCCCGCAGCGGGGCGCCGAACCGCAGCAGCGCCCGCATGACCGCATCCGCGTTCTGGGGCGACTGCGACACCCAAAAATCGATATCCAGGGTGGAACGCGGGTAGCCATGGGCCGCCATGGCGTAAGCGCCGACGAGGAGGAATTTAACCTTCTCGGCGGACAAGGCGCGTAACATGTCTTTGTAATCTTCGTTCAACATCGTATTTCTTGTTCAATGAGGCGATCTCACGGGTGAGCACCCAAACAAGGGCGATACGCTCTTCGGGCGTCCCGGGGACGAAATCATCGTTGCGCAGATCTGCCATCCGATACTTTGCCGTGACCGTCCGTTCCATCTTTTCATCTTACCATTTCCAGCAGAGGCCCGCAACGACTGGCACCGGTTCTTTTCCCAGTCAAGCGAGGGACGGAGCAGAGGACATCCACCGCCGCTCCGTGCGATAATGACGGCATGGAATCCAACTGCCCAGACCGAGCCGTGACCCCCGACCCCGTTGTCCTCTCCCGCTTCCAGGCCATCCCCCTGCTGGAGGCCAGTAGCCGCGGCGAGACCGCGGTGGAGGCCTCGCTCGATCTGGGCTACTCCACCTGCCGGGTGGAGTTGACCGCCGAAGGCATCGCCTGGGGCGAGGGGCTGGCACTCGGTTGGGAACGGCTCGAGGAAATCGCCGCCTCGGAAAACGGCTGTTTCCGGGTCGCCGGGGGGGAGATCGAGGAGATCAAGGGCTACTGCGAGGAGACCCGCCACCCCTACCGCCTGCTGCCCACCTCGGGTGCCCCGGTCCTGCTGCTGGCAGGCTTTGCCATGCACCGCTTCAAAGACATCTCGCCGATCCAGGCCGCCCGGGAGATGGTGCGGGCCGCAGGGCCGCACCGCGGCCGGGTGCTCGACACCGCCACCGGCCTCGGCTACACCGCGATTACCGCCGCGGCGCAGGCCGCCGAGGTGGTGACGATCGAGCTCGACCCCGGGTCGATCGAGATGGCGAGAGCCAACCCCTGGTCCCAGGAGTTGTTTTCCAATCCTCGCATCGAGCGGGTGTACGGCGATTGCTGCCAATGGATCACCACCTGCCCCGACAAACACTTCGGCACGATCGTCCACGACCCGCCCAGCATGAGCCTGGCGGGCGACCTCTACGGCGGCGCCTTCTACCGGGAGGCAGCGCGCGTGCTGAATTCCCGGGGACAGCTGTTCCACTACATCGGCGACCCGGCAAGCGACCTGGGGAGGCGCGTCACCAGAGGGGTGGTGAACCGCCTCCGAGAAGCCGGCTTTCACCGGGTGGAGGCCAGGCCCCGGGCCTTCGGCGTGCTGGCGCAGAAGTGAGAGGAAAAGAGTAACAAGTGACAAGTAACGAGGAAATCAGTAACAAGTGACGAGTAACAAGTAACGAGGAAATCAGTAACAAGTGACGAGTGACCAGTAACGAGGTAATTACCTCTTCGACCTCTCCATCTTCCTCGTCACTTGTCACTTCTGCTCTCGTCACTTCTTCCTCTTCCTCGTCACTCGTCACTTCTTCTCCATCTTCCTCGTCACTTCTCACTTACCACTCACCACTTAACACTTACCACTTCTTCTTGACATTCCCCTCCGGGCCGTGTAGAAAAGCAACGGCAGTCACCGCAAAAAAGGAGAAACCGATGCCCGAAACCAAGGAAGTCATTCTGGCCTACGTGAAGAAAGAGTATCTCGACGAGGACGACGACCGCACCGTCGACACCGCCACCCCGCTGATCACCGGCGGCATCGTCGATTCGTTTTCCATGGTCTCGCTGAAGCGGTTTCTGGAAAACAAGTACCAGATCCAGATTCCCAACGCAAAAGCCACCCCCGAGGCCTTCGACACGGTCGACAACATCGTCCGGCTGCTGGGCGAATTCGGCGTGAAGTAGGAGCCCCCGATCATGGCCTTCTCCGAAGCCAACCGCGACATCTACCGGACCGAACTGGGCCGCCTGCGGGGCGAGGGCATCTTCAAGGAAGAGCGCATCATCTGCGCCCCCCAGGGGTCGGACATCGAGGTCGAGTTTCCCGCCGGCTCCCCCCGCCAGCGGGTCATCAACATGTGCGCCAACAACTACCTCGGCCTCTCCTCGCACCCCGAC
>CAZTNO010000135.1:0-7664 GCA_964614865.1 uncultured Clostridia bacterium | reverse complement strand
CGCCCGCCAGCGGGCTGCGGTAGATCTTCACCGAGGCGACCTCGACGTCGTCGAGCACCCAGCCGGTGACCGCAATGTTGCCGGTGACCGCGGTGGCTCCCGCCGCGGGGGTCTCGAAGGTGCCGAAAGGATTCTGGCCGGCGTTCTTGATTACCAGCTGGATTTGCACGGTTTGCGGCGTGTTGGTTGCCGCGGGATCATTGATAGAGATCGTGCCGTTATAGGTGCCATTGCCCAGGCCGGCAACGTTCACCGACACCTGGATGCGGGCGTTGCCCGTGCCCGAGGCCCGATCGAGGACGATCCAGCCGGCGCTCGGCGTTGCCGTCCAACTCAATTGCCCCCCCCCGGAGTTGCGCAGGCGCAAGGTCTGCGCCGAGGTGACGGCTGCTCCCACCTTGGCGAAGTTCAGCCTCCCGTGGTTCAGGGCGATCGCCGGCGGGGTGGTGGACGTTGCCGAGTAGTCCTGACCGGTCTGATTGGAAGTAACGTTTGTGTAGGTCCGGCTCGATGGGGTGAAGATGTAACCGTCTCTGCTCGGCGTCACCGTCCCCGACCAGTTGTCGGAGATGAAAAACGAGTAATTGCCGCTGCCATCGGCGATAGCCGTCTTTGCCGTACCATCGGTGTAGCTCAGAGTCGCCCCGGCAACACCGGCATTGCCCGATATGGTGGGATTCGGGAAGGTGGTGGTCGACACTTCCGAGCTGAATTCGGAGTCCACCGTATTCTGCTGACTCCCGTGGGGATTGGTTCGGGCCCGTAGCACGAAGTGGTATGGGGAGCCGGGCGTTAGCCCGGTCACCTGGAACGCGGAGTCGGCCTTGCTTGAGGTCTGGCCGAAAAAGACGGTGGGCCCGCCGCTGTGGGTGGCGACAAAGATCAGGTATCCACCGGTATCGCCGGTGTACACGATCGGATTCCAGGTGAGGTTGACCGTGGTTTGCCCTGAGGCGGTCGCCTGCACGTTCGTTGGCGCAATGGTCTGGGATGAGGCCCAGTTGGCATCCTTCTCATTGAGGAAAGCAGTCAAGGCGGAGTCGCTGGAGTAGAAGGCGTTGTACCCAAAATCGGTCCAGACGGGGTCCAATTGGGTGAGGTTGATAAGGGTGGTCGGGATGGCACCGCAGAGTTGATTGGAACTGAGATCAAGAGACAGGAGGTTGGCCAGATTGCCAAAGCTCATGGGAATAGCACCACTCAGCAGGTTGGTTTGGAGAAAAAGCCATTGGAGGTTGGCCAGATTGCCCAGGCTCGATGGAATGGCACCGCTGAGTCGATTGGAAAAGAGAAGGAGCGCTTCGAGGTTGGCCAGATTGCCCAGGCTTGCCGGAATTGGCCCATCCAGGTTGTTGGAATTCAAATTAATCTCGGTCACCCGATCGGCGGTCACGGAAATGCCAAACCAACTCTCCTCGGCACCTGGCATCGCAAAGCCGTCCGTGTCGAGCGGTGGTGTTTTCCAGCCAAAATTGGTAACCCAGAGGTCGCCGCCGGTATTGTTGTAGAGATCGATGAGTGCCGCCCGCTCGGTTGCCGGAATCGCACTGTGGAGGGATAACACCGGCACAACCGCCATCATGAAAAACAGGAGAGACAACCTCTTCATCTTGAATTTCTCATATGACCTGCGTATAGGCATCCGATTCCTCCTGTTTTGCATGAATTCTTCCACACTGGGCAATCATTTTCAAGGGATTTGAGCTCCATCCGCTTTGGGGGGGCGGGAACTGGGCCCCTAAAACTCGACGCCGAAGAGGTCCTTGAGGGCCAGGGCCACGGCAAATACCAGGATCAGGTAAAGCCAGAGCCAGTTCATCGGTAGCAGCGGCAAATCGATGGTGCGGGCGGGGTAGTACACGCCCAGGGCGAGGAGCGCCCCACCGGGGGCGAAGGGTTTTTCCGCCGGGTCGAGCAAATGTGCGGCGCCGTTGCCTGCCTGGCGGGTGTTGGCCAGGGCCGGGTGGCCGGGCCCGACCACGACCCGCTTCTCCACCCGCTGGCCTCCCACCGAGACCGCGAGCAGGGAGGTGCCGGGAGCCGTGGCGGAAAGCCGGAAATCGGCCTCGTTCAGCGCCGGAATGAACACCGGCGGCCGGGACGGGCGCAGGCCCGCGGGGAGCGCGACCTCCGGCTGCACGGCGGTGGAGGCGGCGGACAGCTTCACCTTCAGCACCACCTCCTCCCCCGAAAGGAACGGGCGACGGCCATAGCGGATGTCCATCTGCACAAACAGCAGGAACAGCAGGGGCAAAACGGCCAGAATCGGTACCAGGTTCAGGGCGAAGTAGCGGAAGGTGAACCACAGCGAACGAAAAAACGAGGCCAGCAGTACCTGCCAGGAATCGCGGTAAATGCGGATGGCCAAAATGGAGGCCTTGGCCTGTTCTTTGCACCGGCGGATCGAAGCGGGGCGGGAAAACCACCGGTAGGAAAGCAGGGCCACGATCGACGTCAGCAGCGAACAGACCAGGATGCCAAAGAAGGGGTGGAGGCGGGCGAAGGGGGCGAGCAGCAGGTCGAAGCCGCGGGTGACCCAGGCATCGATTCCGGGGATCATCTACGAGATGTACCCCAACCCGCTGAGTTTGCTGGCCAGCTCTTCCTTGTTGCCCTCGCCCGACTGGATCTGCTGGTATTCCCGGTTGATCAGGTCGGCCACCATCTCGTCGAGCGAAGAGTAGCCGTGATGGGCCATGATGGCGTCGGCCTTCTGTTCGGTCTCTTTTTCCAGTTTCACCTTGGTTGCCATGAGGTTCCTCCTAGATCAGCGACTTCCCGTTCATCCCGGCTGGCACCCGGGCACCGAAGTGGCGCAGGATGGTCGGCGCGATGTCTTTCATGAACGGAACGTCGCGATTGATTTTGAAATTGGCCAAAAAGCTGGCGGGGACGTGGAGCGGGTCCACGCAATGGTCGCCCGACCACCAGTTCAGGTTGTCGGAGACCACCTCGGGGAAGAGCTGGCCGAGGGCCGAGGTGTCGCTGATGCGAAAACCCTTGGCGAAGCCCAGGATGATGTCGGGGGCGCGGTCGCGGTGATCTTTGGAAAACACATCCTCGGAGATGTAGGCGTGGCTGATCACCCGGGCCCCGCTGGCCGGATCGGTCAGGGCCTCGAGCCGCCCCTTCAACTCCTCGAGCAGCCGTCGCCGCTGGTCCGGAGTCACGATGCCGCTGCCCTCGCGGCCGCGCTGGTTCAGGTAGAGGCCGTTGAGCCCCAGGCCATAGGCCCGGCTCTGGCCCCAATCGGCCGAGCCCAGGATCGAAACCTCTTCGTCGAAGTCGGGCACGGTCATCGTCAGGTAGCCCTCCTTGACCAGCCAGGTGTTGATGTTCACCTTGCGGCGGAAGGGGCCGAAACCGTGGTCGGACATGACCAGCAACGACACTTCGGGGGGGAGGAGGGCCATGGTCTGCCCCAGCAGAGCGTCAAACTTGCGGTAGAGGTCGTCGGTGATGCCGCCGTAGCGCCTTGCCTCCTCGGGCTGGTAGAAAGGATGGGTCGGGTCGTGCAGGGCCCAGAACATGTGCTGCCCCTGGTCGAGGGTCGAAAAGTAGAAGAACAGGAGCCCCTCCTGCTGGCGCAGGAAGCGATTCAGTTCGTAGTCGTACATGCGCCGGCTCTCGTCGAACACCGACATCGTCTGGGTGATGAAGTCGCCCATGGCAAAAGTGCCCTGGCTCAGGGCCTTGGTGTCCGCAGGCAGGCCGATGGTGTGGTACAAGCCGGTTTTTTCGGCCAGTTCCTTGCTGTACCCGGCGGGAGTGCTAATCGGCAGGGCCGGATTGCGCGGCGAAATGTGGATCGGCGAGATGTACAGGCGGAAGCGCTCGCCACACTCCAGCAGCAGGAACTTGACCATGCCGGTCATGCTCTGCAGGTGGGGAATCAGCGAAAACTCGATTTCCACCCAGCGGGAGTACTCCCCTTCGGCAAGCAACACCTCGTGCCCGGCGATGTCGATGCGGGTGGAGCGGTGAGGGCGGTCGACGTAGGCCTTGAACGGCACCGTCATCGGGGGAGCTTCGGTTAAAAGCTCGTTTTTGGGCCCCTCGATCTCCCCCTCCAGCACGCCCTGCTCGTCGATGTAGGCGTAGAAAACGTTGTTGGGGGTCAGGTCCTTGCGCGACTCCTCCTCGTCGGAGGTGTAGAGGTGGTAGATGCCGTAGGTGCCCATCACGTCGGGAGTGCCCATGCCGGCCAGCGTGCGCTGCCCGCCTTTCGAAGGGGGGTAGTTGGTGGGCACCTTGACCACCGTGGCCGGGATCCCCATCTCCTCGAGCACGTCCCAGAAGGCCGTTCCCTCACGATTGAGAACCACCTCGCCCGGTTTCAGGGGGATCTTGTACTTGCCCAGGTCGACGTTCCAGCGGCCCGGACGGGTGTCGCTCTGGGCGAACACCGGCATGTAGGTCTTGGGATCGCGGTGCAGGAAATCGAAGATGCCGGTCACCCCAGGGTCGGCTCCGGCGATAAAACTGCCCCAGGCCACCGGACTCTGCGGCGGGATGGTCGAACGCATCATGGTGAAGGTGCCGGCATCGGCGAGTTTTTGCATGGCGGGCATCTCGCCGCGTTTCATCAGCCGGTTCACCACCCCCGGATCCATGCCGTCGAACCCCAGCACCAGCATCTTCTTGCCGCCCCGAGGTGAAGTCCGGCAGTTCAGCAGGGGGGACGCGGCCGCGGTCAGGGCGCCCAGGCGAACAAACTCTCTGCGTTTCATGTCGGGATTGGTTTCTGCCTTTAATGAAGAGCCCTCATGATAGCGTAAAACCGCTCCCGGTTCAATTGGGGACCCGCTGCGGCAGAGCCCTCCTATTTGCCGGAAAACTCCTTCAGCAGGGTGGCGGTCTCCTCGGGGGAGAGGGCCCCGCGGGCCGCCATGCGCTCGGTGAGCAGGCGACGTTTGCGGTTCATGCGCCCGTTGTCGTTGCCCGCCGGCACGAAACGGTGGGGATTGGGCAGCACCGAGGCCAGGCGGATCGCCTCTCCCGCCGACAACGCGGCGGCAGACTTGCCGTAGTAGCGGCGGGCGGCGGCTTCGATGCCGAACACCCCGTCGCCCCACTCGAGCACGGTCAGGTAGAGCTCCAGGATCCGCCGCTGCGGCAATTTCCACTCCAACCAAACGGTGATGGCCGCCTCCCGCACCTTGCGAATCACGCTCCGGGAGGGGGAGAGGAAAAGGTTCTTGGCCAGCTGCTGGGAGATGGTGGACCCGCCGCGCAACACCCGGCCGCGGTGCACGTTCTTTTCCAAGGCCAGTTTCATGGCCGCGAAGTCGAACCCCTCGTGGCCGTAGAACTTGTCGTCTTCGGCAATCAGCACCGCCAGGACCAGCCGCGGCGAAATGCGCGCCAGGGGGACCGGCCGCCAGCGGGGGTGGTACTCACGCCCCTCCCCTTTGGCTTCTCCCCGCCGAAAGGCCATCAGCGACGTTTCGCCCGGATACCCCTTGGCCCAGCCATCCACTGCGGGCAGCATCCACCAGATCGCCCCGGCCAGTGCCAGCAGCGCTACCAGCAAAACCAGCACCATTCGTTTCCAACGCCCGCGTTTCCCCCCCGACCGGGCGGCCATCAAACCTCGACCTCGGCCAGCACCCGGGCCGGAGCGCCGTCGGCGTCGCTCAGCTTGAGGGGGGCTACCGTCAGCCGGCAACGAGGGGGGAGCTCCCCGAGTCCGGTCAGGTTCTCCACGATCAGCGCCCCCGCCGCCATCAGCAGGCGATGGGCTTCGTACGGCGGGCCGTCGATGGTGAACGAATCGATGCCGACCAGGGTCACCCCGCAGTCCAGCAGGAACTGCGCCCCGGCAACGGTCAGCTCGGGAAAAACCGTAAAGTAATCGGCGGCGCACCGCCGGTCGCTCCAGCCGGTGCGCAGCAGGACAAACGGCTCGTCGATTTTTCCCGGCAGGTCGGTGGGGCCGATGCGGGCGAGAGCCCGCACGTCGACCACGCGGGCCGCGCCGATGAAGCGTTCCGGGGGATACCGGTCGAGAGAACGGCCCCCGGCAAGCATGTGCAAGGGGGCGTCGACGTGGGTGGAGAAGTGGGAGCCGAGGGCGATGCGACGCGAGTTCCATCCCTTCCCGGCGATGGTCGCCGTGGCTTGGGCGCTAAAGCCCGCTTCGCCTGGACATGGAAGGACCGATTCGTCGCAGGGCAGGGTCAGGTCGATGACCCGATTCCCGGAAACACGGGGGGATTGGCCAGTCACGAGGTCTTCTCCAGCAGGTGTTCCAGCAGGATCTTGATGCCGATGCCGACCAGGATGATCCCGCCGACGAATTCGGCGGTACGCTCGAAGCGATCGCCAAAACGGTGGCCGATCCAGATACCGAGCAAGGTCAGGGCAAAAGCCGTCCCTCCGATCACCAGCACCGGGGTGAGGATCGCCACCCGCAGCAGCGAGAGGCTGAGCCCGACGGCCAGGGCGTCCAGGCTGGTGGCCACCGCCTGGCCCAGCAAAACCAGCAGTTTCAGCGGCCGGTCGCTGCGCTCGCAGGCTCCCTCGCGCTGGCGGGCCTCCCAGATCATCTTGCCGCCGATCAACCCCAGGATGGCAAACGCCAGCCAGTGGTCGAACTGGGAAATCATCGACCGCAAGGAGAGCCCCGCCAGCCAGCCGACCACCGGCATCAGCATCTGGAATCCGCCGAAGAACAGGGCGATGCGTAACACCGGGCGCACCCGCAGGCACTTCATGGCCAAACCGTTGGCGATGGCCACGGCCATGCAGTCCAGCGACAAACCGACGGCGATCGAAATCAGGACCAGCGGTTCCATGTGTGCTAGCGGACCTGCTCCAGGGCGGTCATGGCCCGGGCAGCCATCTCTGCCTGAAACCGGGAAAGCTCGTCGCGGGAGCGCGGTCTGGCCAGGAAAGCTTCGGTTTTCGCCACGATCTCCTGTTCCACCCGCAGCAGTCCGGCAAGGAAGCCGGTTTTTCGTTGGTTTTCCAACCGGCTCAGGTCGAGGTAGCCCGCCTTGTCGGGCTCGCTGAACGGACGGAGGATCCGCTTGATGCGCAGCGCCTCGCGGTTCAGTGGCGCCTCGAGGCCCTCCGACAGCAGGGCGGGCACCTCTTTTGCCTCCACCCACAGGGGGACCGCCACCGTGGCCAGCGGCTCGCCCAGCATCACCCAGAAGGTGGCGGGAGGAGAGTCGGCTCCGGGGCGGCGCCCGGCGATGACCACCGCGGCCGCGGTGTCGGAACGACAGAGGGTGTCGCGGGTCGAGATCCAGCGGGGGGTCTGCGGATCCCAGCCGCTCAAATCGGCCAGGCCCGGATGGAGCAGCAGGGGGTGCCCCCAATCCCGGGCCAGCTTCTCCATGACGAAGGCGGGGGTGAACTTCTGGTTGTTTGCGCTGGAAAGGATCGCCTTCACCCGCTCGAAACGCAGGTATCCGGCCCCTTCGTCGCGGGCTCCGCTGCGGGAGAAGTTGGTGTTGGCCAAGACCCCTCCGGGAGCGGTGGACGCATCGAGGCGCTCGATTCCGTGGTTGTGCACCTCGAAGATCACCGCCTCTCCGCTGGCGTCGATCACGCCGAAATTGGCCTGCGCTCCCAGTTCACCCCCCAGGTTTGCCCGCAAGAAAGCCTCCACCTGGCTGGTCTCGCTACAGGTACGCAGGATCTCGGCCATCAGGAGC
>CAZTNO010000134.1:0-7715 GCA_964614865.1 uncultured Clostridia bacterium | reverse complement strand
ATTCCGCCTGGGTGGTGGTCGACGAGACCTATACTCCCTTTTTGGGTACGAGTCATAGTGGGTTGGTCCGTCTTTTTCCCAAACTGATCACCGTCCACTCGTTCTCCAAGGTGTTCGGCCTAGCAGGGCTCCGACTCGGCTACCTGGTAGCCGGCGTCGAAATCGCCGCGGCTGTTTCGCGAATCGCCCCCCCCTTTCGGGTCAACGCTGCCGCGCTGGCAGCAGGAACGGCCGCACTGGAGGACACCTCGTTCGTTGCCCGGGTGAGGAATGAGCTAGCGACCGAGCGGGCCTTTTTGAAGCGATATTGGCGGCGACTGCGATTGGAGACGCCCCCCTCGCGGGCCAACTTCTTCCTGCTGCGGCTGCCGGTGACGGCAAAAGCGGTGGCGGCCCGGTTGGAAAAGGAGGGGGTTTTGGTGCGGGCTTTTCCCGAAGACCCGGAACTGGGAGATGCCCTGCGAATCACGGTGGGTACCCGAAAGGAAAACAGGGCTCTGGTGGCCGCTCTGGACCGGGTGCTGCCGCCCCAGGCCATTCTGTTCGACATGGACGGAGTGCTGGTCGACGTGGATTCATCCTATCTGGAGGCGGCCAGGCAAACCGCCGAGGTTTTCCTGCGAATGCGGGTCACCCCCGGTCAAATCGCCCGGGTGAAAAGGCTGCCTGGGGCCAACAACGACATCGGGGCCGTGATGATCCTGATAAGGAATCGAGGAGTGACCGTTGCCCGAGAGAGGGTCGAAGTCGAATTCCAGCGCCGACTCGCCGCCGGGCTGTTTGCCCGGGAGCGTTGGCTGGCGCCGAAGGAATTGCTGGAAAGGCTCGCCAGGCGTTTTGCCCTGGGAATCGTGACCGGGCGGCCTGCGGGGGAAGCCCGGCAAACCCTGGAGCGTTTCGGCATGGAGCGCTTTTTTTCGGGGGTGGTGGGGGCGAGCGATGTCGGGGGGCAGGACAAGCCCGATCCTTGCGGCATCCGCCTGGCCCTGCGTCGACTCGGTTGCCGGAGGGGTCTCTACCTGGGCGATGCGGTCGACGACATGGTGGCGGCCCGACGGGCGGGCGTCGTGCCCTGGGGGCTGGCCCCGCCAGGAAACCGCGGAGCCGCCGGCCGGCTGCGACGGGCGGGGGCAAAACGACTCATCCAAACCATCGAAGAAATCGAGGAGGCCTTGCGATGCGAATTTCCCAATTGAACCGGTTTACCCGGGAGACCAAAATTGAAGTCAAACTGACCCTCGAGGGGAGCGGGCAGCATCGGGTGGTCACGCCGATCGGCATGTGGACCCACCTGCTGGAGACGCTGGCAAGACATGGCGCTTTCGATCTTGAGCTGCGGGCCGAAGGCGACATCGGGGTCGACCCCCACCATCTGGTCGAGGACTGCGGCCTGGTGCTGGGGGGGGCTTTCGCGCAGGCGCTGGGCGACCGGGCAGGTATTTGCCGGGCGGGCTTCTTCCTGATGCCGATGGACGAAGCGCTGGCCGAGGCGGCCGTCGACCTTGGCGGGCGAGGCCACCTCGAATTTTGCGGCACCTTCCGGGGCGATGCGGTGGCGGCGCTGCCCACCGGGGTGGTGGTCGATTTCTTTGCTGCCTTTGCCGCGGCCTGCGGGGCCAACCTGCACCTGACGCTGCGCCGGGGGCGGTCCGACCACCACTGCCTGGAAGCGTTGTTCAAGGCGTTCGCCCGGGCCCTGCGTCAGGCATGCGAACCCGATCTCCGCATGGCGGGGGCGATCCCCAGCACCAAGGAGGTACTGTCATGATCGGCGTCATCGACAGTGGATCGGGGAACCTGTTCTCGGTGGGCTGCGCGCTCCGCTCGCTTGCTCTCGACTACTCTTTGGTCAAAAAACCGGCAGATTGCCAGCGGGTGGACCGGCTGCTGCTGCCCGGGGTGGGCCACTACGGTGCCGCGGTTCGTCGGTTGATCCGGTCGGGTTTGTGGACCTCGCTTCAGGGCTGGGCGGCCGCAGACCGGCCCCTGCTCGGCATCTGTCTGGGCATGCAGCTGCTCTTCTCCTGGAGCGAGGAGGGGGGCGAAGGGATGCCTGGGCTCGGGCTCCTGCCCGGGGTGGTGGCCGCCCTGCCCGGCCCGAAACGGCAGCATGTCGGCTGGAACTCTTTGCGGGTCAGCCGTCCGAGCCCTCTGCTGGAGGGCCTTGCCGGTGAGGAATACGTCTACTTCGTACACGGCTACGTTGCCCGGCCCGATTCCCCGGCGGGGGTGATCGCCGAGTGCGATTTCCAGGGAGTCTTCCCGGCGGTGGTCGGCAGAGGGCGCACCTGGGGAGTGCAGTTCCACCCCGAAAAAAGCGGAACTGCCGGATTGCGGATCCTGGCCAACTGGGGGACCCGATGTTGACCGTTCGCCTGATTCCCTGCCTCGACGTGCAGGATGGCCGGGTGGTCAAGGGGGTGCGTTTTCGCGATTTACGGGTCGCGGGCGATCCCGCCGAACTCGCCGGGCGTTACTTTCGGGAGGGGGCCGACGAACTCTGCCTGCTCGACGTGTCGGCAACTTTTGAAAAACGGGGAACTGTTCTGGACACGGTGCGTCGGGTGGCGGAGCGCATCGCTATCCCGCTGACCGTAGGCGGGGGGGTGGCTTCGCTTCCGGTGATGACCGCCCTGCTGCGGGCCGGGGCCGACAAGGTGGCCTTGAACAGCGCGGCGGTAACCGATCCAGCATTGCTCGGTCGGGCGGCGCGGCGTTTCGGCCGGCAGTGCGTGGTGGTGTCGATCGACGCCCTGGCATGGGAGCGGGGCTGGCGGGTGACCACCACCGGCGGGCGACATGTGACCGACCTGGATGCCGTGGCCTGGGCCGTCGAAGCGGAACGGCGGGGGGCGGGAGAGATCCTGTTGAACTCGATCGACCGCGATGGTACCGGTGACGGCTACGACCTCGACCTGCTTCGGGCAATCACCGGACGGGTCGCCATCCCGGTGATCGCCTCGGGTGGCGCCGGTGGCCCTGAACAAATGCGGGCCGCGCTGGGGGAGGGGAACGCCGACGCCGTGCTCGTAGCCTCGATCCTGCACGACGGCCGGTTTTCGATCGGCGAATTGAAACGAGCTTTACGACAACAAGGAGTGAACGTACGATGATCATCTCATCGATTGATATCCAGGAAAACCGGGTGGTCCAACTTCGTCAGGGGCGCACCCTGGTCGTTGAACGAAACGACCCGCTGGCGCTGGCCTGCGAGTTCGGACGGATCGGGGAGGTGGCGGTGATCGACCTCGATGCCGCCATGGGGCGGGGCCATAACCGCGAGTTAGTTCGCCGGCTCCTCCCGCTGGCCGATTGCCGGGTGGGGGGGGGAATCCGCTCGGTGGCCGAGGCCAGGCAGTGGATCTCGTGGGGAGCCCGCAAGGTGATCGTCGGGTCGGCGGTGTTTGCTGGCGGTGAAATCGACCATGCCTTTCTGGGGGCACTGGCGGAAGCGCTGGGACGGGAACGGGTGATCGTGGCCCTCGATTCGTGGCAAGGCGAAGTGGTCACCCAGGGGTGGGCGCAGCGCACCGGCCTGCGCCTGGAGGCACAGGTCGCAACCCTGGAACCGTACTGTGGCGAGTTTTTGTTCACTGCGGTGGAACGGGAAGGGGGGCTTTTGGGGCTCGATTCGGAGTGGCTTTCCGGGTTGCGCCGGTTGACGACGAACCGGATCACCGTGGCCGGTGGGGCGCAGGCTCCGGGGGATATCGAATCGGCGGCCGCCCTGGACATCGACGTGCAGGTCGGCTTGGCGCTCTATACCGGGAAGCTCGACCCCGTCGAGGCCTTCATCGCCGGTTTGCGCTGGCGGGAGCCGCTGCTGCCCACGGTGGTGTGCGACGAAGCGGGGCGGGTGCTGATGCTGGCCTACAGCTCCCGGGAATCGTTGCGGATTTCCTTTCGCGAGGGGCAGATGGCCTATCACTCGCGTTCGCGCGGAGCCCTGTGGCGCAAAGGCGAAACGTCGGGACACCGGCAACAACTGCTGCGCTTGCGGGCCGATTGCGACCGGGATGCGCTTCGGGCCACCGTGCGCCAATGCGGAGTCGCCTGCCACAGGGGCGACTACTCCTGCTTCGGCGACGAGCGGTTTGGCTGGAGCGATTTGTACTCGCTGGTTTCCCGGCGCCTGGCGGACCGGCCGTCAGGGTCCTACACGGCCAGCCTCGACGATGCCGGGGTGCGGGCCAAGGTGCTGGAGGAGGCGGCCGAGGTGGTGGAGGCGGAGGCAGAAAACGAGATCGTCTGGGAGGCAGCGGATCTGCTCTTCTTCCTGACGGTGCTGCTGGCCCGGGCCGGAATCGGCCCCGAGCGGGTGCTGGCCGAGTTGGCCCGGCGGAGGAAACCGTGAGAAGGGGGATCGCTGGGAGGTTGCCGCCCGGGTTTTTCACTTCGGGGCAAACGCCCGCCGAGGAGAGGCAAGTGGCCCGGGTGGTGTCGGCGGTGCGCCGGGAGGGAAACCGGGCGGTGCGCCGTTTCACCCGGCAGTTTGACGGGGTGGACCAGGCGGTGGCCCCGGTTTCGCCCGAGCAGATCGAAAGGGCTTTAACCGGGATGGCTCCCGAACTGCGGGCCGCCCTGGAGCGATCGATCGGCACCTTGCGGCGGTTTGCTCGCCGGCAGCTGCGGGGGCATCAGAGCTTTTTACTGGAACTCGCTCCGGGAGTTGTCGCCGGGCAGCGGATGGCCCCCCTCTCCCGGGTGGGGATCTACGTGCCCGGGGGGAGGGCACCCCTCCTCTCCTCGCTGCTGATGGCGGCAGTGCCGGCCCAGGTCGCCGGGGTGGCGTCGCTCGCGGTCTGCTCGCCACCGGGCCGGGACGGCGGGGTTGCCCCTTCGATCCTGGCCGCGGCGGGGTTGCTCGGCATCGGCGAGGTCTACCCGATCGGCGGTGCCCAGGCGGTGGCGGCCATGGCCTGGGGCACCGAAAGTGTGCCCCGGGGCGACCAGATCGTCGGTCCGGGCAACCGCTATGTCACGCAGGCCAAGAAACGGGTGGCGGGTGACGTCGGCATCGACGGACTGGCCGGGCCCAGCGAGGTGGTGGTGATCGCCGATCACCAGGCCGACCCCAGGCTGGTGGCGGCCGACCTGCTGGCCCAGGCCGAGCACGATCCCCAGGCGCGGGCGGTGGTCTTGTCCGATTCGCCGGAGTTGCTTGGCCAGGTGGCCCGGAGAATCTCCCGGGAGTTGCGCGGTCTGCCAGCGGGCGCTCCGGTGCGGGCCGCCCTGCGGCGTCACGGCTGGCTGGTTGGTTGCTCCTCGCTCGCCGAGGCGGTGGAATTGGCCAACCGGCTGGCCCCGGAGCATCTGGAGTTACAGGTGGCAGATCCTCACCCCTGGCTTTCGCGGCTGCGCCATTTCGGCTCGCTGTTCATCGGTCCCTGGGCGGCCGAAGTGTTCGGCGACTACAGCGCCGGGATCAACCACATCTTGCCGACCGGAGGGACGGCGCGCTTTGCCGCGGGGCTGTCGGTGCACGATTTCGTCCGTCCGCAGACTACTCTGGAAGTGACCTGTGCCGGGGTGAAAGCACTGGCCCCCGCCGCGATCCGCCTGGCCGGAGAGGAGGGGCTGCCCTTTCACCGCCGGGCTGCCGAACTGCGCAGGGCCCAGGCCTGCCTTCGTTTGGGAACTCGTCTGGCAGATGAGGGCGTTGCCCGGGATTAGGCGGCGACTCGCCGGCGGCAACGGGGAAGATGCTTGACACTTCTTGGGCGAAGAAACTAGAATCGTCTTCAGTACGGCGTTCTCGCCCGATCCCGGGTACCGGCACCGGTACTGGCCGAGGAGGAACCATGAGACTCGCATGGGTTTTGCTGTTTTTTGCCTTGAGGGCGGTTTTGCCGGCAGAGCAGCCGACACTGGAACTCACCCTGGCGCAGGCGGTCGAGCGGGCGCTGGAGAATTCCAAAACCTACCAGGTGAGCCAACTCGAGGTCCAGGGTGCGCGCCAACGCTTGCTTGGCAACCTCGGCTTCCTGCCGCAGGTGACCCTGTCGGGGAGCAAAAACCTCAAGGAAAAGCTGATGACCATCGTCATGCCCCCCTTCTATCCCGGAGGGGAGGAGCAGTCCTTCAGCCTCGACTTCACCATGAACTACGAGTACTCGTTGACTGTGGTCCAGCCGGTGTTCACCGGCGGCAAGATCGGGCTGAACGCCAAGAATGCCCAACTCGACGTGCGCATCGCCCGCGAGCGCGAGCGCGACAGCCGTCAGGAAACGGTTCTCCACGCCCGCCGGGCCTTCTACAACATCCAGGTGCTGGGCGAACTGTTGAAAGCCCACCAGGAAGCCTTGCTGCTGGCCGAGAACAGTCAGGCGGACATCCGCCACAGTTTCGAGCAGGGGATGGCCTCGCAGTACGATTTGCTGCGCGCAGAACTCGCCGTCCGCTCGGCCCGGCCGGCCATCACCCAGGCCGAGACCCTGCTGCAGGTCTCCTGGCTGGGCTTCAAGCAACTCCTGGGTATCCCCGAAACGCAGCCGGTTCTTTTGGTGGGTGAATTGGGCAGCGACAAGGTCGGGCTCGACCTGGACGGGCTGATCGATCGCGCCCTGGCGGGGCGTTCCGAGATCGTGCAGCTCGAGCTGGCACGGCGCAAGGTGGTCAACCTGCAGAAGATGGCCTGGGCGCAGTTCCTCCCCGACTTTTCCATCGTCGCCAGCTACAACTACCGGGCCAATCGCTTCAGCCTGCGCGGGCGCAACTGGGAGAACTACTACACCATCAACCTGGGCGTTTCCTGGCCTATCTTCACCGGGTTGAAGCGCAGCGCCCAGGTGGGCGAGATGCACGTGGCCCGGCGGATCGCCGAACTCAACCTGCGCCAGCTGCAGGATGCCACCCGGCTGGAGATCCAGGCCAAGTACCTGACCGCCAAGCAGGAGTACGAGAACATCCTGCTCGGTCAGCAAAACGTGGAAACCGCCCGGGAAGGGGTGCGCATCGCCGAGCTCTCCTACCAGGAGGGGGTGATCACGCAGCTGGAGTTGAATTCCTCCCACAGCGAGCTGACCCGGGCCCGGGTGGGTTATCTGCAGGCTCTCTACAACTACCACATCGTTCTGGCCGAGCTGGAAAAACTGGCCGGGATCGATCTTTTCGGAGGTGCGAAGTGAAACGGATGCCCTGGATCGCAATCGTCGGAGCCTCTCTGCTGACGGCAGCTTCCTGTTCTCGCCCGCAGCAGAACTCGGCAACCCCGGAGAAACTGCCGCTGCTGGTGAAAACCGAAGTGCTGGCCCGGTCGACGTTGAGCAATTTTCTCCGTTTCAAGGGCACCGTCCAGGCCTGGAAGACGGCCAACATCACCCCCGATGCCGCGGGGCGCATCGACCGCATCCTGAAGAAGCCGGGAGACCGCGTAACCAAAGGGGAGTTGCTGGCAAAACTCGACACCACCGCGCTCCAGTTGCAAATGCGCCAGCTGCAGGCTGCCGTGGCGGTGGCCGAGGCTGCCGCCAAGGATGCCCGGTTGAACCTGGAGCGCAGCAAAAAGATGCTCGAGAACCGGGCCGTGTCGCAGCAGCAGTTCGAGAAGGCGCAACTGGCCTTCGAAGGTGCCGACACCCAGTTCAGGAGCGCCCAGGCCAACCTCGACCTGGTCGACTACACGTTGAAGAACAGCTCCATGCGCGCCCCCTTTGCCGGCATCATCACCGCCAAACTGCTGGAGGAGGGCGACCAGATCAATCCGATGATGGGCA
>CAZTNO010000133.1:0-7729 GCA_964614865.1 uncultured Clostridia bacterium | reverse complement strand
CACCGACATGGTGCCCCCGCCCCGCGCGATCGAACCCGCCGATTCGGCCGATGCCCGTTCCCTGGCCCTGGAACTCAACCTGTCCGCCGAGTTCCAGCGCACCTTCCTGCCCAAGCACGACAAATTGTCCACCTTCGAGGGGCTGAGGGTGGCCTACCGGTTCTTTCCCAAGCAGCAGGTGTCGGGGGATTTCATCGACATCTCGCAGTTGGAAAACGGCATCTACGGCCTGTTCATCTCCGACATCGCCGGTCACGGGGTGGCCGCCGCACTGATATCGGCCATCCTCAAGGTGTTTTTCTCGCTCTACGCCAAGGATGTCCTCTCGCCGCAGCTGCTGTTCGAAATCCTGAACTCCGAGTTCTACGATTACCTGAACTCGGGCGAGTACTTCACCTCGTTCTACGGCATCTACTTCCAGGAAGAGCGACGTTTCATCTACACCAACGCCAACCACCCTCCCCCCTTGCTGCTGCGGGCAGGACAAGACCAGGTGACCTACCTGGAGAGCGAGGGCTTTTTCGTGGGCGTCTTTCCCGATGCCGAATTCGAGGAGCGGGAGTATATCCTCCAGCCGGGGGATCGCATCCTCCTCTACACCGACGGGGTGATCGAATCGCGGGGGGCTCTGGGGGAACAGTTCGGTTTGCCCCGGTTGATCGAGTCTTTCCAAAAAGGGTGCGCCCTTTCGGTGGAAGAGGGGTGCAGCGGTCTGGAAAGTGATTTGCAACGATTCACCGGCGGTCGGTTCGACGACGACGTGACTTTTGCCCTGATCGAGGTCTGAACGGAGGGAGTATGCAGCTGGACGCGCAGGCAATCCAGGTGGGCTTGGAGGCATCGCGGTGGTTCCAGACGAACTTCAACTGTGCCGAATCGGTTTTGCTGGCGGTGGTGCAGGCGTTGGGCCTGCCTCTCCATGCGGTGCCGGCAGTGGCTTCGGGATTCGGTGGGGGCGTTGCCCGCCATCAACTGCTGTGCGGGGCCGTGTCGGGAGGGGTGATGGCCATCGGCATGCAGCGGGGGCGCAGCAAGCCCGACCAGCCCCGGGATCCGGTGTACCGGTGTGTGGATCGCTTCCTGGCAGATTTCACCGCCGCCTTCGCTTCCACCCACTGCCGCGAGCTCACCCGGACCGACTTTGCGAATCCCGAAATCACTCAAGCCGAGCGGGACCGGATCCATCGGGAGGTCTGCACCCCCATGGTCGCCCGGGCGGCCGGAGTGGCCTTTTCCCTTTTGGTCGCAGGGGAGGGCCGCTGACCCTGCCGAAATCGCAGGAGCCACGATGAACCATGAGACGCGGAGAAGTAGATTCCTGGCGGTTTTGGCGGTGCCCGTGCTGCTGTGGGGCGGGGCACTGACGGTGGAGGCCCTTTTTGGTCGCACCGAAAAACCCGTCCTTTTCGGCCGGCACTGGGTGGCCATCACCGGCAAGCCTCTAGCCGCCACCGCCGGAGCCATGATTTTTCAGCGCGGGGGCAACGCCGTCGATAGCGCCTGTGCCATGTTGGCCTCGACCTGCACCATGTTCGACGTGTTGTCGTGGGGGGGCGAGACCCAGGCCCTGATCTACCATCACTGGTTGAAGAAGGTGATCGCCGTCAACGGGCTGGGGGTGGCGCCGACCGGGGCCAGTGCGGAGTTTTTTCGCAATAAGGGGATGCGCTATCCGCCCGCCACCGGCCCCCTGGCCGCGGTGACCCCCGGCACTCCCGGAGCCCTGCTGGTCATGCTGGCCGAGTACGGCCGGCTCAGCCTCAAGGAAGTGCTGGCCCCGGCCATGCAACAGGCCGCCGGTTACCCCATCGAAAAGGAACTCAGCGACAGCATCGAGAAGCACAAGACCCTCCTGGCCAGCTGGCCCGATTCCCGGCGCACCCTGCTGCCGCACCCGGGCGAGTTATTCGAAGGGCCCAGGCCTGGCGAAATCTTTGTCCAGCCTGAATTGCTGGCAACCCTGAACAAACTGGTCGAGGCGGAACAACAGGCCCTGGCGGCCGGCAAATCCCGCCGGGAAGCCATTATGGCGGCGTATGACCGGTTTTACCGCGGCGACATCGCCCGCGAGCTGGTGCGTGGCACCCGCGAACACGGCGGGCTGATCACCCTCGAGGATCTCGATCGCTGGCGGATCGAGCTGGAAGAGCCGGTGAAGACCAATTACCGTGGCATCGACGTGTTCAAGCTCAACTGCTGGGTGCAGGGCCCCGTCATGCTGCAGTGCCTCAACATGCTCGAAACCATGGACCTGAAAGCTATGGGCTACAACAGCGTCCGCTACATCCACGCCCTGTACCAGGTGATGAACCGGGCATTTGCCGATCGCGATTTCTACTACGGCGACCCTTACGTTCCTCCCGTTGAGCCGGTCAGGGGGCTGCTGAGCAAAGAGTATGCCCGAAAGCGGGCGCTATCGATCGATTGGCAACACAACGAGGAAACAGCGAAACCCGGCGATCCCTATCCCTTCCAGGGCGAAAAGAATCCCTTCGGGGCGCTGCTCGAGCGCTGGCCCCCCCTCGCTCCGCCCCCCGCCGCCAATGCCCGCGACCTCACTTCCTCGTTCATGACCGGGACCACGTCGATCCAGGCCGCCGATGCCGAAGGGTGGGTGGTCTCGGCCACCCCTTCGGGGGGATGGATGCCCGCCTTCCTTGCCGGACAAACGGGGATCGGCCTGTCGCAACGCATGCAGAGCTTCGTGCTCGATCCCGCCGAGAACCCTTTCAACGTGGCCACTCCCGGGCAGCGTCCCCGCTCCACCCTGACTCCGGGGCTGGCCCTGAAGGACGGACAGCCCTTCCTCTCTTTCGCCGTGCAGGGGGGCGACACCCAGGACCAGAACCTGCTGCAGTTCTTCCTCAACGTGGTCGAGTTCGGCATGAACGTCCAGCAGGCCTGCGAGGCAGCCAACTTCAACTCCTACCAGATGCGGGGATCGTTCGATGACCATGCCAGCGCCCCCGGCAAGATCGATCTGTCGGAGCGGGTGCCCGAGCCGGTACGCCGGCAGCTTGCGGCCATGGGCTACCGGATCGAGGTCAAACCCCGCACCTCGGGGCCCATCAACGCGATTTTCTTCGATCGGGTTCACGGCACCTTTTGGGGGGGAGCCTCCAACTACGGCGACGACTACGGCATCGCCTGGTGAGCATCCGATCCCCTTTTCTCCCGGTAATCGGCCGCAAGGGGGCGATCCGCCTCCTGGCAGCCCTGAGCGTAGCGGGTTGCGGCTGGATCCTGTGGCGCCTCGACTGGAGGCAGATGGCGCAGGCCCTGGTGGCCATCCGCTGGGATCGGTTCCTGCTCCTTTTCATCCTCATGTCCCTTTACTGGGTGCTGCGCTCGGTGAACTGGTTTCTGGTCTTGCGGGCCTGCGATTGTCCGGTTCCCTTTCGCAAGGTCTTTGCCGTACGGCTCGCCAGCAACACGGTGAACTGCCTGGTGCCGTCGGCCAACATCGGCGGGGAGGCCCTGCGCCTGTTCGCCTTTCCCCATTTCGCCAAAAAGAAACTGCTGGCCAGCTTGCTGATCGACAAGATCAGCGAACTGGTCACCATCATCGCCTTGACCTTCGTTTCGCTCTGCTGGATTTTCGTCCCCGGCCAGCCGGCGCGCGGGGGGCATCGCCCCCTTTTGCTCGGGGCGGTGCTGTCGCTGGCTCTGGCGGCCTGGCTTTTCTTCATGCTCCAGCACCACTTGCTGGGAAAACTGTGCCTGGCGGGAAAACGACTCGGTCTCCCCCCGAAGTGGCTGGAAAAGATCGAGCTCCATGCCCTGGAGACCGACGAGGTCATCGTCGAGTTCCACCGGAAACATCGTCAACTCCGGGGGGTCCTCATCGCCGTGTACGCTCTGCAATTGACGGTTTGGACCTGCCAACTCTACCTGATTTTCCGTTTTTCGGGCACCACCGCCGTCGGTTTCGCCCAGTGCTTTCTCCTCCTCAACCTCGGGGCCCTGTCGTTGCTCTTGCCCTCCCCACCGGGAGCCCTTGGCGTCTACGAGTTTTCCAATATCTCGCTGTTCGCCCTGATGGGGATCCCGATGAGTTATGGGGTTGCTTCGCTGGTGATTCGCCGGGTCATCGGTTATCTGATCGCCGGTTTGGGGGTGATCCCGCTCCTTGGCATGGGGCTGATCGACTGGAAATACCGCCGGTTTCGCCAGCCCCCCGGCAGGGAGGCCCATTAGAATTGCCGAGTCAGGATGGGCGGGTACTGGGGGAGGTGCTTCCCTTTTTGATTGGCCGCATGGCCTTCCTCAAAGAAGCGCCGGCATAAGCGGCCAGGCCGGCGACGAGGGCGCCGAGTAGCCCCGTCAGCGCGATCATCAGCCAGCCCTGGCGTGGCCCCAACCCGAGCATGGCGGCCATGCGGCCGGCGATGATTTGCCCCGACTGGAAAAAAATCCAAAGGCTCGCCAGCAGCCAGGCCAGGCCGCCGGCGGCGGCGCCGCGGCCGGCAGCCCGCCATCCCGAAACCGGGGCGGCCAACCCGAAGGCCAGCGGCACCCCCGCCACCCAGACCCACGACTGCAAGCCCAACTCCAACCCGATGATCAGCGCTATCTGGATGATGATGTTCATTGCCCGCCTCCGATCTCGGTGCGGCCGCTGATGCGTGGATGGACTGCCGCTGCTGATTTCAGGAACAACAGCTCGACCGCCTTTCCCACGGCCCAGTCGGCGATGCCGCTGTCGTAGAAACGCGAACCCGGATTTCCCGAACTGCCGCCGGGGAGGCTCCCCCAGGCCCGGACCTCGGGCCCCAGTTCCACCACCATGCGCCATGATGGGCCATTTCCCTGCGAGGCGGCGTTGATGATGCCCCGTCCGCCGCTTACAGCCAACGGCGCTGCGCCGAGTCCGGGCATGCGGCCGAGATGGCCGATCGTCACCGGATTGGCCTGGCCCCAGCGCCAGCGCGGCCCGAAGGCGCCGTGTTTTTCCCGCAATTGTTCGAGCGCCCGCTGAAACGCCCTGCGGACGATCGTGGAGAGCGATTCTTTTTTCGCCGTCCCGACGTCGTCAAAATAGGGCGAGTCGGGGCGCGAGAGGATGAGCGCCATCGTGACGTCTGCCGCCGGCGCCTGAAAGAGTTTGCCCTCCCGCTCCAGCTCGTCGTCCCAGATCGCCTTGTACAGCTCGACAAAGAAGCGGCTGAATACGGTCGGCTCGGTGGTATCCGCCCTATAGACGAAATCCCAACGGGCGAGATCCCCGGCTCGCTCCCGCTCCGCCGGCGCCAGCTCCGCGGCTTCCAAAATCGAAAGCAGGCGGGGCAGGATGGTGCGGGCGCGCAGGCTCAGGGCATCGCCCTGCATGCGCGCCATGTCGGCGGCGGTGACCCCCTCGGCGGGCTTCAATAGCTCGTTGATGCGCCGGCCGCGCTCGAAGGTGGCGTAATCCCAGCCGAGGTAGTGGGGATAGTTACCGTCGGTCGGGCTCTGATTGGCCGAGGAGACGAAGCCGCGCTCCGGGTCCTCCATGTGCGGCACCTGCTCGATGGGTACCCAGCCCGCCCACTCGCTCCCGGGATCGGAACCGTCGAGCAGGAAGCGTCCCTGCCCCCTGGCGCGCAGGGGGAATTTGCCGTTGTGCCAGATGGCCACGTGGCCGTCGCTGCCCGCGTAGGCGATGTTCTGGGCCGGACTGTCAAAGCGGGCGATGGCTGCCTTGAAGTCTCCGTAGCCGCGGGCACGATTGAGCCCGTGCAGGGCGTTCATGATGCCGCTGGCGTCGTGCCCGGTCCAGCGCATGGCCGCGCCGGCCGGGATCCATTCGGGCATGCCGGGCCAGGGCTCGGGAAAGGGCACGGGGCCGAGGTGGGTGTACAACACCTCTTCCACGACCGTGCCGCTGCCGCGCACGATGATCTCTTCCGGCCGCCGGGTCGTCTCTCGCCAGCCGTCTCCCCAGGCGTATTCCGCCTGCCCTTTGTCCCTGAACGTCATGGCATAGAAGTCGAGGACATCGGAGCCGGCATTGGTCACCCCCCAGGCGATCTTTTCGTTGAAGCCGATGACCACCCCCGGGGTCCCCGGCATCGAGACGCCGCGAACGTTCAGCCCCGGGGCCGCCAGCTGGACCTCGTACCAGATCGATGGCAGGGTGAGTTGCAGATGGGGGTCGTCGCACAGGATGGGGAAACCGCTTTTCGTCTTCGTCCCCGACACCACCCAGTTGTTGCTGCCGACGGGCTCGCCGAACGGATCGGCGGCAGCTGCGCTACCCGGGGCCGAAACGGCCACAGCCTTACCTTCGGGGATCGCAGACGCGGCGAAATCCCAGGTCGTGCCGGAGGGAATCACCGGGTCCTGGAACGGGGCGAAAAAGGGAAACAAGTCGTCGGTGGCGGCTTGGCCCAGTGCCTGGCGCGCCCGGGTCAGGGACAGTTCACGGCCAAAGCCGGTCAGGTCCCAGGCCATGTATTTCAGCAGCAGCCCGATGTCGAACGCCGTCCAGCGGCTTGGAGCGTAGCCCAGGATCTTGTACTCCAGGGGATAGGCGGCCGGCTTGAGGGAGTCGACATGGGCATTGACCCCATCGCAGTAGGCGGCCAGCGTGCGGCTCATGGCGGCATCGGCGGCGATGCCTTTGACAAAATTCTCGGCGCCCCAGGGTAAGCCCAGCCGGCGTTGAAACCGGTCCAGTTCCAGGGCGGGCGGGCCGATGACCTCGGCCAGGCGGCCGCCGGCAAAGCGCGACAGGAACTCCATCTGCCACAAACGGTCGCGCGCCGTCAGAAAGCCCTGGGCGCGGTAGAGGTCCTCTTCGTTTTCGGCGAAGATGTGCGGCACGCGGCCATCGTCCCACACGACCGTGACCTTTCCCCGCAGTCCCGGGAGGGTCAGCCTTTCCGGTATGTCGTCGGTTGCCGCGTTGTTCTGCCAGAAGCCGGTGCAGGGGTCGAGCAGGCGTCCCAGCGGGGGGAGCCTGCCGTGCGGTACGCTTAGCGCCCAGACCACTGTCGCCAGCGCGGCCATGGCGATAACGGCATTCAACCAACGTTTCATCTTTCCTCCGATCTGAAGGGGGCCTCGGGATGGATCGATTATGAGCGAGACGCCTTTTTCTTGCAAGCAGGGACGGTGCTTTACATTGTTGCGCTTCATGGAGATCCGCGTCCATGGCAGGAATTTTGGTAAAAAGGGCCATTTCAACTCCTTCCCCATCCCTTGTTGTACAAGATCGAGTTTCCAAAAAAACAAAGCCCGTCCCCGAGGCCCCCCAAGATTTCCAATCGGATCGCTTGAATTCGGGTTTTTCCTGGGGTACCATCCGGTTTTGGGCAAAAGGAGATTTAGTATGAAAAAAATCGGTATTATTATTTGTCACAGATATCATACCTGTGCTGCAGGAAAATGTTTACGATCTTTTCACAATCGAGAAGGTGCTTTTTCCAAATATCAGGATACAGAATTACAGCTTGTTGGTATTACAACCTGTGGCGGTTGTCCTGGTGGTAATGTCGAATACGCACCTGCTGAAATAAAAAAAAATGGTGCAGAAATCATCCATTTGGCAACTTGCCTTTTGGTTGGTTACCCACCATGCCCGCGCATTGATGCATTTAGTAAATTCATACCGGAGAAATACAATTTGCAGGTTGTTATAGGATCTCATCCAATACCAACCAGTTATCATGAAACACATATGAAACTTGGTACATGGAAATCTGAAAACTGGAAGGATAGTAAAAAGGATGTTGTTTCAGATGAGAAA
>CAZTNO010000132.1:0-7767 GCA_964614865.1 uncultured Clostridia bacterium | reverse complement strand
TTTTGAAGCTCGGCCACAGCCTCTCCGAAGAACAACAGCGACACGTGCGAGAGCACCTGAGCGAGGAGGAGCTGGTCATCTTCGACATCCTCACCAGGCCCGCTCCCGAGCTGACCTCCGAGGAACGTGCCGAACTCAAGCGGGTTACCCGGGAACTGCTGGCGCGCATCAAGGCCCTGCTGGTGCTGGACTGGCGCCGCAAGGCCGCCTCCCGCTCGCAGCTCAAGCTTGTCATCGAAGACATGCTCGACGACTGCCTGCCACGCGCCTATACTCCTGATCTATACCGGCAGAAGTGCTCCGCCGTGTTCGAGCACGTGTACGAGAGCTATCCCCAACGGGACGCGGGGGCGTACGCCCACCCGGCTTGAGGCGTTGACAACTCGTTTCTTTTTCGCTACAGTCAACTTTTAGGAGGACCGATGACCACCCATGAGAAGACCAACCAGATCCTGATGGCGTTCGAACAGATCAGCCAGATTCCCCGCTGTTCCAAAAACGAAGAGAAGATCGGCGCCTGGCTGGAGACCTGGGCCAAGGAAAAGGAGTTTTCCACCCAGCGCGACAGCGTGGGCAACATCGTCATCCGCGTCCCCGCGTCGCCCGGCTACGAGGCGGCCCCGGTCGTGGTGCTGCAAGGGCACATGGACATGGTCTGCGAGAAGACCCCGGGCTCCACCCACGACTTCGAGAAAGACCCCATCCAGTTCATCTACGACAACGGTTGGTTGAAAGCCAACGAGACCACCCTCGGCGCCGACAACGGCATCGCCATCGCCATGTCGATGGTGCTGGCCCTCGACAAACAGGCCCAGCATCCCCCGCTCGAGCTCCTCTTCACCGTCGACGAGGAGACCGGCCTGACCGGCGCCAACGCCCTCGACGCTTCCATGCTGCAAGGGCGCATCCTGCTCAACATCGACTCCGAGGACGAAGGGGTCTTCACCGTCGGTTGCGCCGGTGGGCGGGACACCCACATGGCCCTGCCGCTCGAATACACCCACATGCCGGGTCACTTCGCCCCGTTCCAGCTCAAGGCCAGCGGCATGACCGGAGGCCACTCCGGGGTCAACATCGCCGAGGGAAGGGCCAACGCCATCAAGGTGCTGGCCCGCACCCTGCACCAGCTGTCGCACGAGATCGACCTGCGCATCACCTACATCGGCGGCGGCACGGCGCACAACGCCATCCCCCGCGACGCGGGCGCCATCCTCTACCTCTCCGCCGAAGAGGAACCCCGGGCCCGGGCAATGGTCGAGCAGATCGAGAAGGTGATCCAGGCCGAGTACCGCCGCACCGACCCCGGGCTCTCCCTCCAGTTGAACAGTTTCGACCAGGTCTACGACAACCGGGCCATGGAGGAGGAGAGCACCCGCCGGGCGATCGCCTTTCTGCTGGCCATCCCCCACGGCGTCGCTTCGATGTCCAACGACATGCCGGGATTGGTCGAGACCTCCAACAACCTGGCCAACGTGCGCGTGCTCGACGGCCAGCTGAAGGTGCTGACTTCCCAGCGCAGTTCGGTGATGTCGCGCCTGTCCGCCATCACCCACCGCATCGAGGCGATCGCCCACCTGGCCGGCGCCGAAGCGCGCAGCTCGGGCGGCTACCCCTCGTGGCAACCCAACATGGATTCCCCGCTACTGGCCCGCTGCCTGCAGGTCTACCGCGACCTGTTCGACAAGGAGCCCAAGGTCGAGGCCATCCATGCCGGCCTGGAGTGCGGCATCATCGGGTCCAAAGCCCAGGGCATGGACATGATCTCGTTTGGCCCGACGCTGAAAAACCCCCACTCTCCCGACGAGAAGATCGAAATCGAAGCCATCGGCAAAGTCTGGGATTTCCTGCTGGCCTTGCTGAAGTCGTTCCGCTGAGCGGATTGGTTCTGACGGGGAGGGGGCGATGAAACGACGGGAGTTCGTACAGCGGGTGGCGGTGACCACCGGGGCCTTGGCCCTGGCGCCGGAAATGGTTGCCGCCGCTCCGGCGCTTTCGCCGCAGGTGGTCCAGGTGGGCGGCCCGAATCCCGCCGATATCACCCGCCGGGCGATCAGTGAATTGGGGGGGATGAAGCGGTTCATCTCCCGTGGCGACGTGGTGATGGTGAAGCCCAATATCGGGTGGAACCGCAACGTCGACCAGGGGGCCAACACCCACCCCGAGGTGGTGCGGGCCCTGGTGGAGATGGCTTTTTCCGCCGGGGCCAAAAAGGTCCTCGTGATGGACAACCCCTGTCACCGGGCCGAAGACACCTACCTCCGCTCGGGGATAGCCGAGGCGGCCAAAAAAGCGGGCGCCGAGGTCCGTTTCCCCGACGAGAACCGCATCGTGACCTTCGATTTCAAGGGGGAGGTGGTGACCAAGTGGCCCGTCTTCCGCGACTTTCTCGAGGTCGACAAGTTCATCAACGTTCCCGTGCTCAAACACCACGGGAGTTCGGGTCTGACCATCTCGATGAAGAATCTGTACGGCGTCTGCGGCGGCAACCGGGGCAAGTTGCATCGCGACATGGGCGAGGGGATCGCCGACCTGACCGCCGGCTTCCGTTCCCATCTGGTGGTGGTCGATGCCACCCGCATCCTGCGTCGCAACGGCCCGGTGGGGGGGGCGGTCGGCGATGTCGACCGCAAGAACACGGTGTTCGCGTCGGAGAGCCCTTTCCTTGCAGATGTGATCGCCGCCGGTTTCTTCGGTCGCAGCCCGGGAGACCTGGAGTTTCTGGCCGCCTGGGCGACGCGCGGGCTGGGCTCGCTCGATCCTGCCAAGATCCGCCTGAAAGTCGTCGCCAGCTGACCTGCGGGAACCCACCAGCATGAACCGGAAGCGGGCCGCCGGCTTTCGTCGCTTGCGCATCTTCAGCCAGGTCGTCTTTCTGCTCGGCTTTTTGGCGCTGGTGGTGACGGCGGGGCGGTCGGAGACGGCCATGGCCGTTTTTCGCCGGGTATTCGACTTCGATCCCCTGCTGGCCCTGAGCACCTCCCTGGCCGGGCGAACGATCGGCTGGGCGCTGGGGTTGTCGCTGATCCTGGTGCTGCTGACCCTGCTCTTCGGCCGTTTTTTTTGTTCCTGGATCTGCCCCCTGGGTACGCTTTGGCACGGGATCGGCGTCTTGCTCGAGCGCTCCCCCTGGCAAAAGCGGACCTTCGCCCCCAGGCTCCTGCGCGGCAAGACCTTCGTGCTGATCGGCGTGGTCGCCGCCAGTTTCCTCTCCACCCAGGTGGCGGGGTGGCTCGATCCCCTCTCCTTTTTCGTGCGCTCCCTGTCGACCGTGGTGTTGCCCCCGCTGGGGTTGCTGCTCGAAGCTTTGCTGCGCCCCGGCGCCTCATCGGAGGGGGTCGTCAGCGGGCTCTTCCGCCCGGCCTACGGGTTTGCCCAGCGGGTTTTGCTGCCCGTGCACTTTCTCGCCGTGCCGGCGGCGATCGGCATCGGGTTGCTGCTGCTCGGACTGGTCATGCTCCATGCGGTGCGGCGGCGCATCTACTGTAATTCGTTTTGCCCGCTGGGGGCCCTGCTCGGCTGGCTGGCCCGATTCAGCCTGTTGCGGCTGCGGGTGAACGAAGGGTGCCGGGCCTGTCATCGCTGCCAGATTCGCTGCACCTACAATGGCGGCCCGTTCCAGCACTACTTGCCTTCGGAATGCACGGGGTGCATGAACTGTCTGACCGATTGCCCCGACGAGGCCATCGGGTTTGCCTGGGGATCGCCTCGCCGGAAACCCGCGGAGAAAATCGACTTCAACCGCCGCCGCGTGGCCGCCGCCCTCGCAGGCGGGCTGTTTCTGGGGGCGTTGCCGCAGATCGAGGGGATCCGCAGGCGCCGCTCCCGCCCCTTCATCCGTCCCCCCGGTTCGTTACCCGAAAGCCAGTTCCTGGCCCGCTGTATCCGCTGTGGCGCCTGCGTCCGGGCTTGTCCCACCGGGGCGGTGCAACCCGCCTTGCTGGAAGCGGGGCTCGAGGCGATGTGGACCCCGGTGCTCGTCCCGGTGATCGGCTACTGCGAGTACGAGTGCCGGCGATGTACGACCGTTTGCCCCACCGGGGCGATCGCCTTGCTGTCGTTGCCCGACAAGCAGAAATTCAAGATGGGCACCGCAGTGGTCGACCGCAACCTCTGCTACACCTACGCCGACGGCTACAACTGCGCGGTCTGCGAAGAGCACTGCCCGATCCCCGAAAAAGCCATCCGCCTCCGCGATGCCGAAGTGGCCACGTTTCGCGGCAAGCTCAAGCAGGTTCGCCAGATCTACGTGGTCCCCTCCCTCTGCACCGGCTGCGGCATCTGCGAGAACGTGTGTCCCCGCACCGACCGACCGGCGATCCGCGTCGGGGCCGAAGAAGAGCAGCGCGCCCTTCCCGGTTGATCCGCAACCCTACGAAACTCGCGTTTTTTTTGGAAATCCGTTTCCGGGGGGCTTGCCAAAAAAAACCCGGCGGGTAGAATGGGGCCCGTGCTCTCCACAGGCCATGACGTGATTGCCGGGGCAAGCCGCTGGCGTCGCCGCGGAGGTCGCCGTTCTGTCCTTTTTTGGGCCGGTTGCGTGCTGCTGGCTGCAAGTGGCGCCGGTCACCTCTCCGCCCTCGACCCCGCCACCCCCCCCGACCAGTACCTGATCGACTTGTGGCAGCTCGCCGAAGGCTTGCCGCAAAATTCGATCCTGACCATCGCCCAGACCCGGGATGGCTACCTCTGGCTCGGGACCTTCGAGGGGTTGGTGCGCTTCGACGGCATGCGCTTCACCGTGTTCGACCGGGACAACACCCCGGCCTTTCGTCACAACAACGTGTTCGCCCTGTGCCAGGACCGGCACGGGGATCTTTGGGTCGGTACGCCGGCGGGGTTGGTCCGGGGGCGGGGCGAAAACTGGCAACCGGTCCCCCTGCGCTCCGATGGCGGCGAAGTGTTCGTCAACGCCCTGCTGGAGGCGGCCGACGGCACTCTGTGGGTGGGGACCACCCGCGGACTGTTTCACCAGATCCCGGGGGGATGGGTAAAACTGGATACCGCCGACGGGCTCTCGGACTCTTTCGTCTCCGCGCTGGCCACCGATCCGTCGGGCCGGATCTGGGTCGGCACCAACCGCGGGCTGAATGTCCTGGCTTCGGGCCGCTGGAGCCGCCCCGAAGGCAGTGACGGATTGCGGGATTCGGCCGTGCTGACCATCAGCTGTGACGCTGCCGGCCGGGTGTTTGTCGGCACGGCGGGAGATGGACTCTACCGTTGGGAATCCTCTGTCTGGACCCACTACACCCGTCGAAACGGACTGCCCGACCAGGCCATTCGCAGTTCGCTGGTCGATCGTCAGGGGACCCTCTGGCTCGGCACCGAGCAGGGGGGGGTGGTTTTGCTGCGCGACCAGGTGTTCCATGTGCTGGACAAACAGCACGGGCTCGCTTCCCAGGGGATCCGGTCATTGGCCGAGGATCAGGAGGGGAGCCTGTGGATCGGCACCTACTACAGCGGATTGAACCGCCTCAAAGACGGGAAGTTCGCATTTTTTGGCAACCGCCAGGGCTTGCCCGGAGAATACGCCCGGTCGGTACTGGCTGGGCGTGACGGCAAGATCTGGGTGGGCACCTCCGGGGGGGGGCTCGCTTCGTGGCAGAACGGACGTTTCGAAATCTACGACCGCCGCAAAGGGGTGATCAACGAGCGCATCTGGACGATCGCCGAGGGGCCCGCGGGAGAGATCTGGGTCGGCACCGCCGGGGGGGGGCTGCACCGCCTCCTGGATGGAAAAATCACCGTCTGGGACCAGCACCATGGCCTGGGCAACGGCATCGTGCGGGCGGTGATGGTCGATCGGCGCGGCTGGGTTTGGGCCGGTACCAACGGCGGGGGGGTCGATATCCTGGTCGGGGGGCAAATCCGCCACCACCTGGACCGCCACGGCGGGCTCTCCAACGACTTCGTGTATTCGATCGTCGAGGACAGGGCGGGGGTGGTCTGGATCGGCACCTACGGGGGGGGGCTCAACCGCTGGCAGGACGGCCGCATCACCCACCTCACCACCCGTGACGGGCTGGCCAACGACGTCGTGTTCGCCCTGACCCCCGATGACGAGGGCAATTTGTGGATCGCCACCAACATGGGGGGGCTCTGCCGGTTGCGGGATAACGTCTTTCATCGCTATACCACCCGCGACGGCCTTTACAGCGACGTGGCTTTTGCCATCGTCGAAGACCGCCAGGGCCGGTTGTGGATGAACTGCAACAAGGGGCTGTTCTACGTGAACAAGCGGGAACTCGACGAGTTCGATGCCGGCAAACGCAACCGCATCGTCTCGGTCTCGTTCGATCAACGGGAGGGGGTCAGGGACTGTGAAGGGGGCGGGCCGGGGCAGCCGGTCGGCACCCGGGATGCCTCGGGCACCCTCTGGTTTGCCGGAGTGAAGGGGATCGTGGCCATCGACCCGTCCCACTGGCGCACCAACACCACCCCGCCGCCGGTGCGGATCGAGGGGCTGGTCGCCGACAATCGCCTCCACCCGGCGCTAGCTGGCATCGAACTGCCGGCCCGCACCCGCCGTTTGGGGATCGATTATACCGCCCTGTCACTGCTGGTCCCCAATCGGGTGCGCTTCAAGACCCGCCTGGACGGGTTCGACCCCGAATGGAGCGAGGAAACGACCCGCCGCTCGATCCAATACACCAACCTTCCCCCCGGAAACTACACCTTTCGCGTGATCGCTGCCAACAACGACGGGGTATGGAACCTGGCGGGCGACTCCCTGCGGTTCACCATCCGCCCTGCCTTTTACCAGACCGGCTGGTTTATCACTTCCATGACGATGCTGGGGGTGGCGCTCCTCTGGCTGGGTGCCAGGTGGCGGCTGCGGCGACTCCACCGCCGCCAGGTCGAACTGGAGGGGCTGGTTTCGGAGCGTACCCGGCAGTTGCGGGAGGCCAATACCCTGAAAACCGAACTTCTGCATATCGCGGCCCACGATCTGAAAAACCCCCTGCAAGCGGTGCTGGGCTATGCCCGCCTGATCACCGGTTCGGGTGGGGCGGCGAGCCCCCATGGCGAACGGATCCACCAGGCCGCATCGAGCATGTTGACCCTGATCGATGAGCTGCTCGAATCGGCCCGCCTCGACGACTCCCAGTTCACCCTGAACCTGGAGCCGATCGACCTTGGCCATGTGGGCAAGGTGGTTTCTGCCGGCATGCACTTTGCGGCCGAACGCAAACAGCAACGGATCGAGTGCGAGGTGGACGGGGAGGCGAAGGTTGTTGCCGATCCGGCCCGGATGCGCGAGGTGATCGAGAACCTGATCGGCAACGCGGTGAAGTTCTCGCCGCCGGGCAAGACGATCCGGGTGGCCTGTGCGGTGGTCGGGGAGCGGGTCCGCTTTTCGGTGACCGACCAGGGGCCGGGGCTCACCCCCAAAGACAAAGAGCGGGTGTTCGGCAAATTCATGCGTCTCAGCGCCCGTCCCACCGGCGGCGAGATCTCCACCGGCATGGGGCTGGCCATCGTCAAGCGGTTGATCGAACTCCAGGGCGGCGAAGTGTTCGCCCTCAGCGACGGGCCAGGCCTGGGGGCCTGCTTCGGCTTTACCCTGCCCGAAGTGAATTCCCGGGATCGGGAGCTCTCGTGATCATCATCCTGGTCTTGCTCTTGTCGGCCACCCTGCAGTTCCTGGCCTCGTTCCACGCCTTCCGCCTGATGCGCTGGACCGGACGAACGATCGCCTGGCCGCTGATTTCGGCGGGGCTTTTGCTGATGGGCATCCGCCGGTTGGTGCTCTTGCCCGCGGCCTGGAGC
>CAZTNO010000131.1:0-7772 GCA_964614865.1 uncultured Clostridia bacterium | reverse complement strand
CGGTGACGCCCCGGCCGGCCGGCGCCAGCAGGTCCTGGGCGACGACGACGGTGTAGCCGGCATGGTCGCTTGCGGTGTCACCCCCGAGCAGGGGGGCGAGGAAGAGGAGCAGGGCCAGCAGGAGGCCCGGAACGATTCGCCTCATTTCACTCCTGCCTTGAGGACGCGGGAAAAAACGCGGAACAGCAGGACCAGGAAGGCCAGCGACATGGCCATCATCACCGCGGCTACCACCGGGATGCCGAGGTGGACCCGGAAAACCACCTCGCCAAAGGCGTTCAGGGCCTTGAAGGTGGCATGAACCGCGGAAAAGACGGTGGAAATGACCCGCACGATGCCGCCGATCCAGCCGGCCGTGCTGCCCTGGGCGAGCCGATAGGCCTGCACCAGGCTGTTGTGGGCGAAATCGAAGTAGACGTAGATCCAGGTGATCAAAAATACCATGCTGGCGGCGATCAGGGCGATCACCGCGGGCAGGGTCGGCAACTCGGGATACAGCGTTTTCATGACGTTTTGCAGGATGATGGCCGGGGGCTCGAGCAGGCGGGGGGTGTCGAGCTGACGGTTCAGCGCGCGGTAGCTGACGGCTCTGCGGGTGCACTGCGGGCAGGCGAGCAGGTGGTCGCGGACCATGGCGGCCTCGATCGGCGCCAGCGAGGCTTCAACGTGTTCCTGCAGGGTGATTTCCGAGGGGCAGGCCATTTTTTTCGATCTCCTGTCTGAGGAATTCCTTGGCTTTGAAGATGCGGTTCTTCACCGTGCCCACCGGCAGGTGGGTGATTTCGGCGATCTCTTCGTACTTCAACTCCTGCACGTAGCGCAGCAGGATCAATTCGCGAAATTTGAGCGGGATGCGGTCCACCAGGTCCCAGACCATGATCCGGGTCTCCTCGGCGGCCAGGGCCTGAAAGCCGTCCTCGCGCACCACGTTGTCCGAGCTGAGCATGTCGCCTGCGCTGACCGAATCGTCGTCGAGCGAATCGACGTGGGTCTGGTGCTTGCGGATGTGGTCGATCACCAGGTTGTAGCAGATGCGGTAGGCCCAGGTCGAGAACTTGTACTCGAAATTGTACTTGGCGATCACGGCGTACATCTTGATGAAGAAGTCTTGCGTCAATTCCACGGCGGCTTCGTCGTCCCGCACCATGCGGGCGATGAAGTTGAATATCTTGCGGTTGTACTTCCTCATCAGTTCCTCGAACGACCCTCGATCGCCTGTCAGGATGCGCTTGATCAGGACTTGATCGTCGTCCAATGGGGTTGTACGGGATTCGGGGGGAAAGGTTTTGCCGGGGTCGGAATCACTCATCCACGATTTCGGTCCCCGGGGGGACGGTGAGGGTGAGGTCGGCGGGGAGGACGGGTACGCGGGGGCGGTAACGGGAGAAGCGGGTCTCGCTGCGCACGCCGCTGCCGTCTTCCTGGGTGACCACGGCGGGCAGGTTGCCCGGGCCGATGTCGACTTCGAGGAGGTGGAGCTCGTCGCCCTCGCGGTGGACGATGCTCAGGCGCATCCCCTGTTCGCGTACTTCGACCCCCGAGGTCGGGCCTGCCTCGGCGAGGAGTTGCCACAACAGCCGGTCGCTGTTGCTGGTGATCCGGCCTCGCAGCAACTGGCGTTCGGGTCCGTTCAGAAACTGGTAGCGGTCGCCGTCGAGCAAAAATACCTTGCGGTCGGGTTTCTGGTAGGTCCACTTCAACCGGGTCGGGGAGGCGAACAGGATGTCGCCGGTCTCGACCGCCTCGGGGGTGCCGTCGATCGAGACCTGTTGCCGGAAATCGACCCGGAAAGGGGTGGCAGCGGTGATGGCGGCCCGCACCCGGGTCAGCAGCGAAGGGGCGCTCGCCGCCAGATTGCCAGCTGACAAGGCCAGCAGACCAAGCCAGGCAAGCCATCGCCTGCGCTCAGGCAATCACGACCCCCAGCGCCACCGAGAAAAACTTGTCGTGCTCGCTCTCGTTGCGGGAAGGGATCAGGATGGGCAGCGTCGCCCCCATCACCACGTGGGCCACCGGAAGCTTCAGGTAGTAGGTGAACGCCTTGCCGAGCAGGTTGCCGGCTTCGATCGAGGGCATGACCATGAGCTGGACCCTGCCCGCGACTTCATCGGCGATCCCCTTGTGGCGCGCCGCTTCCACCGAGACGGCGATGTCGAGGGCCAGCGGGCCGTAGACCCGGCAGCCGGCTATCTCGCCGCGCCGGTTCATTTCGGTCAACGCCTGGGCGTCGAGGGTGGCGGGCATCGACTCCTTGACCGCCTCCACCGCGGCCATGATGCCCACCCGCGGGGTTTCGCAGCCCAGGCGGTGGAAGACGCGGACGGCATTCTCCACCATCTGTTTCTTCTGGTTCAGGTCGGGCAGGATGTTGAGGCCGCCATCGGTCATGCCCAGCAGTTCGGGTTCGGCGGAGAGGGGGTTCTCCAGCAACAGGATGTCGGAGAGGAGGTTGCCCGTGCGCAGCCCCGTTTCCTTGTCGAGGATCGGCTTCATCAGTTTGGCCGTCGGCAGGTAGCCTTTGAGGATCACCTGCACCCGGTTTTCCCGGGCCAGGGCGACGATCCGTTGTGCCGCTTCATCCTCGCCCGCGGCGGGGATGATCTCGAACATGCCGGTGTCGCCTCCGTGCTGGTGGATCTTGGCTTCGATGTTGCGTCGGTCGCCGCACAAAACGAAACGGGCCAGCCCCTCCCGGGCCGCTTTGAGCACGGTGAGGATCGAGGTGTCGTCTTCGGGTGCCGGGACGCCGATGGTGATGCCCTGACGGTTTTTGGCTGCGCTGGCGAGCTCGGAAAAGGTGCGGATCATGGGTCCTCCAGTGGTCAGCGGGCGAAGGTGTAGCCCTTGTCGAAGGCCTTCAGGTTCAGGTCGACCAGCTTGGCGGGCACCTTGCGCTCGACCACCCGCAGCCAGATCTCCTTGCCGATGTCCATGCGCGATGCCAGCAGCCCGATCAGGATGACGTTGGTGGCCCGCTCGTTGCCGAGTTCGCCGGCCATGCGGGTGGCCGGGATCAGCACCACCTCGCGGGCATACTTGCCCAGGGTTTCCTCGATCCCTTCGGGGTACTGCTCGAAGCCCGCCGCCACCGGCACCGGCTCCCAGACCAGGTCGTTGACCAACACGCGGCCGTCGGGGCTCAGCGAGTTGATGTGACGCAGGGCCTCCAGTTTCTCGAAGGCCAGCAGGTAGGAGGCTTCGCCCAGCGAGGAGATGGGGGAGAAGACCTCTTTACCGTAGCGGACGGTGGAGATGACGTCGCCGCCGCGTTGGCTCATGCCGTGGACCTCGCTCTTCTTGACAGAAAAGCCGGCCTCGAGCAGGACGTCGGACAGCAGGTCGCTGGCGGTGAGGACTCCCTGACCGCCCACGCCACAGATCAGGATCGATTGGGTGTTCATGATTTGCCTCCGCTGAGGAAGTCTTCCAGGGTGACCCCGGAGATGTGCAGCCCTTTTTCGTCGACGAAGCGGATCGCCTTCTCGGGTTTGGTCGGGCACACCTGGGCGCAGATGGTGCATCCGGTGCAGAGTTCAGGCACGATGAAGGCCTTGCCCTCGCGGCTGGTCAGGGCCGGGCAGCCGATCTTGAGGCAGGAGCGGCAGTAGACGCAGGTCTTGGTATCGACCTGCATGGGCGACCACTAGGCCTTGCGGAACAGCATCACGCAGGGGCGGCGCACCACGATCACCGAAGGCTCCTCGCGGGCCAGTTCCCGCTGCAAGAGCTCGCGGATGCCGGCAACGTCGTAGCCGTTGATCTCGAAGGTGTTGGCGATGCCCAGGCCGTCGCGTACCAGTTTCACGATGTCGACCCGCCCCGCCTCTTCGCCCATCAGGGTCTTGCCCGAGCCGGGGTTCTGCTGGTGCCCGGTCATGGCGGTGATCGAGTTGTCCAGGATCACCACCGTCGACTTGCCGCGGTTGAAGATGACATCGAGCAGGCCGGTGACGCCCGAATGGAAAAAGGTGGAATCGCCGATCACCGCCACCTGCTTGATGGTCTTGCCGGCCTTTTCCAGCGCCTTCTCGATGCCGAGCAGGGTGGTGATGCTGGCCCCCATGTCGACGCAGGTGTCCATGGCGCTCAGCGGGCGCAGCGCCCCCAGGGTGTAGCAACCGATGTCGCCTTTGGCCTGCACCCGAAGCCTGCCCAGGTTGTAGAACACGGAGCGGTGGGAACAGCCGGCGCAGAGGGTGGGGGGGCGCTTGGGGATGGTTTCGGTGTCGAAGCGGGGGGTGAGGTCTTTTTTGCCCAGCGCCTCGAGGATGCGGTCGGGGGTCATCTCGCCGACCCTGGGGAAGAGGTCTTTGCCGACGATCTTTTTCGCCGGCAGCAGCAGCCGCACGGCGTCCTCCAGGATGGGGTCGTTTTCCTCCAGCACGTAGATCACGTCGACCTGGGCCGCCAATTCGGCCAGCTTCTCTTTCGGGAAAGGGAAGGGCATGGCCACCTTGAGGAACCAGGCCTCGGGGAAGACCTCCCGGCCGTACTGGTAGGAGACGCCGGAGGCCACCACCCCGACCCGCTCCTGGCCGGGAACGATCTGGTTGGCGGCGAAGGTGTCGGAGAATCGGGCCAGTTTGACCAGCCGCTTCTCGACCTCGATATGGCGCATGCGCGCGTTGCCCGGCAGCAGGTTGCGCTTGAAGAAGTCGCTCTTGTATTCGGGCTCGGGCGGGGTTTCCCGCTCACCCAGGCAAACCGCCGAGCGGGAGTGGGAGGTGCGGGTGGTCATGCGGATCATCACCGGGGTGTCGAAGGTCTCGCTGATCCGTACCGCCTCGATCACGAAATCCTTGGCCTCCTGGGAATCGACCGGCTCGAGCACGGGCATCTTGGCGGCCACCGCGTAGTGGCGGTTGTCCTGCTCGTTTTGCGAACTGTGCATGCCGGGGTCATCGGCAGAGATGATGACCAAAGCCCCGGTGGTGCCGATGTAGCTGGCCGAGAACAGGGGGTCGGCGGCCACGTTGAGGCCGACGTGTTTCATGGCCACGAGCGCCCGGGCCCCGGTGAAACTGGCGCCGATGGCTTCTTCCATGGCGGTCTTCTCGTTGGATCCCCACTGGGCGTAGATCACGTCCTTGTAGCGGGGGATGTTCTCCAGGATCTCGGTGGACGGGGTGCCGGGATAGGCCGAGGCAAAGGTGATGCCTGCCTCGTAGGCCCCGCGGGCGATCGCTTCGTTTCCAGACATCAATTCGGTGGTTGCCATCGGACCTCCTGATGGGTGGGGTAACGTGGGAGTCGCCGGTAAAAAAACCCCCAGAAAAGGCGTATAGCCGGATTTTCCCCCCTGCCAATGTACTTGGTTTTCCCCCCTCTTGTCAAGGGTGTATGGCCTACCTGGTTGCATGTCGGATCTCCCTCTGGTACAGTGGAATCGAGCGCCGTCCGTTCCAGGAGGTTGCCATGGACACCGGCCGCAAAGGGCTCGCATATGCATGATCTGGTCGGCACCCGCGTTTCCCACTACCGCATCGTCGAGTTCTTGAGCAAGGGGGGGATGGGGGATGTCTACGTCGCTTTCGACGAGAAGCTGAGCCGGAAGGTTGTGCTCAAAACCATCCGGGCCGATCACCGGCTCATCGATCAGGCCAAGGTCCGATTCCAGCGCGAAGCCCGGATGCTGTCCAAACTCGCTCATCCCAACATCTGCCAGATTTTCGACTACATCGAAGGGAGTCCCCTCGATTTCATCGTGTTGGAGCTGATTCCCGGCCAGAGCCTCACCAAGGGGCTGAAGCAGGGGCTCGATTTCAAGCAGAGGTTTTTGGTCGCCGAGCAGATCGCCGAAGTGCTGGCGACGGTGCACGCCCAGGGGATCGTCCACCGCGATCTCAAGCCCGACAATATCATGCTGGCCGAGGGCAATCAGGTCAAGGTGCTCGATTTTGGCCTCTCCCGGTCTTTGCAGGACGAAGCCATGCGGGACACGGGGGCCATCGCGATCGATGAGGCGCTCCTCTCCAAGGTTTTGCCCGCAGACCCCGATTCGCCTCCGACCGAAGTGGTGAAGGGCAAGTTGACCGAGGTGGGGATGATCATGGGGACGATCCAGTACATGAGCCCCGAACAGGCCCGCGGCGACGGATCCACCCCGGCCAGCGACCTGTACTCGTTCGGATTGATCCTCCAGGAGCTGTTTACCGGAAAACCCGGATACGACCGCAATCTGGAAGCCAAGGCTTTGCAGCGGAAGGTGGGGCTGGGCGAGACCCTGCCCGCCGAGGGGATCGATCCCGACTTGATCTCTCTGATCGAACGCCTCAAGTCGCTGGCCCCGGCCGCCCGGCCGACGGCTGTAGACGTCCTGGAGCGTCTGCGCTGGATCCAGCGAAAGCCGGCGCGCCGCCGGAAAAAGGTTTTGCTGGCAGGGGCGGTTGGGGTCCTCGCCCTGTTTACCGTTTCCATGGTTTTTCAGACTCTGCGGGCGGTGCGGGCGGAGAGGAAGGCGCGAGACGAAGCGCAGGCGGCCAAACAGGTGTCGGAATTCCTGGTTGGCATTTTCGAGGTCTCCGATCCCGACCGCTCGAAAGGCGACACGGTCACGGCCCGGGAGATCCTCGATCGCGGGGCCCGGCGAATCGATCTGGAACTGCGGGATCAACCGGTGATCCAGGCCCGGTTGATGCACACCATGGGCAACGTGTACGTGAATCTGGGCCTGTACTCGGAAGCGGAGGCGCTGCACCGGCTCGCCCTCCGCACCCGGGAGCGGATCCTTGCTGCCGATCATCCCGACGTCGCCCTGTCGCTCAACCACCTGGCCCTGGTCTACAAGAATCAGGGGCGCTACGCCGAAGCCGAGCCTCTCTACCGGCGGTCGCTGACGATTTTGGAGCAGAAACTCGGCCCCGTCACCCCCGAAGTGGCCGAACTGCAAAACAACCTCGCCGTGCTCTACCAATTCCAGGGACGGTACAGCCCGGCCGAGCCCCTGTTCCGAAAGGCCCTGGAAATCCGCGAGCAGGTGCTCGATCCGGGCCATTCCGACCTCGCGACCTCGCTGAGCAACCTGGCCCGGTTGTACTACCAGCTGGGGCGATTCGCCGAAGCTGAACCCCTCTACCAGCGGGCGCTGGCCATCTACGAGCGGGTGCTGGGGCCCGACCATCCCGATTTGGGCACCACCATCAACAACCTGGCCGCACTCTACTACAAGCAGAAGAAGTACGCGGCGGCGGAGCCTCTCTTTCAAAGGGCGTTGAAAATCAAGGAAAAAACCCTGGGCTCCGACCATCCCAATGTGACCCCGGCCATGAACAACCTGGCCATGCTGATGCAAAAGCAGGGGAAGCGGGGGGAGGCCGAGGTCCTCTTGCGACGGTGTTTGCAGGTTCGGGAACGCGCCTTGGGGCCCGATCATCCCGATGTGGCCACCAGTCTCAACAACCTGGCCGAGCTCCTCAGGGAGATGACCCGGTTCGCCGAAGCCGAACCCCTCTATCGACGCAGCCTCCAGATCCGGGAGCGAACGCTGGGGGCCGAGCACCCCGACGTGGCCCAGAGCCTGTTCAACCTGGCCTGTCTGTACCAGATCACGGGGAGAAGAACCGAAGCGGGGGCGATGTACCGGAGGAGCCTGAAGATCCGCGAGCGGGCGCTGGCCCCCGACCACCCCGATGTCGTCGAAAGCCGACAACGCCTCGCCGCCTTTCTCCAGGAAGGTTAGTAGGGACGGTGATTTGATTTTTTTCATTTCAGGGCATACCTGTCCAAAACAATTCGATAAAGCAAAAAAGCGAATTCCAAGAAAACTGAGTTCA
>CAZTNO010000130.1:0-7801 GCA_964614865.1 uncultured Clostridia bacterium | reverse complement strand
CGCCAAGGGTGTCCTTGATCGGCTGGCCAAGCAGCATGGAAAATGCGAGACTGAAAAACTTGTTGCCTAGGAAGTTGAGGGGGCGCATGGCCTGTTTTTCCATGGGATAGACCAAGCGTACGCTGTTTATCAACTCCCCCTTGCCCGAAATAATTGTCTGGTAAAAGAGGGGCAAGTCCTCGGGAGGGACGGTCAAGTCTGCGTCCAGGATCATGAGAATGTCGCCTCGGGCAGATTCGAAACCGAGGCGAACCGCATCTCCTTTGCCGACTCCCGATTGTCGCAACGCTTGGCACAAACGCTGGGGTTGAAGCGCTATTTCCTCTTGAATCCTGGCCCAAGTATCGTCTCGGGAATGCCCCTCCACGAAGACCAACTCTGTTTCATGGCCCATAATCGGCACCCTCGCGAAGATGTCGCGGATGTTCCCAGCCTCGTTGCGGGCCGGGATGATGACCGAAACGGATCGTCCCGGGGTCTGCTCGGGGGGAGCGGGATTACGCCGAGCCACCATGAAATGGGAGAGAGCCAGCCAGCGAAAAGGCCATACCTTGGCCAGTACACGATTTGCAAAGGCGGACAGGAGGGGGATTTTGACGGGTAGCAAGAATTCGGTCCAGTGCCGTATGGGTTCGAGGTTGGACAGTTTCATCAGGTTGAACACGTCGTCGGGAGTGAGCCAGTTCTGTGCGAGCAGCGGCTTGCTCAACCGTAACTTCTGGGCCAAACGAAGCGGAAACCCCCACATGCGGCTGTAAAAATTCAATACAATTCGGGTTTGCGGAGTAGCATACCGGGAAACTGCGGAAAAAAGCTTTTGCACATCCCAGAGGTCGTTGATCAGGTCCGACAGAATGATCACATCAAAGGTTTCGGGCGATTCCCACTCCAGCGCATCGGCGCAGATAAAGGTCAAATCGGGGTGTTTGGCCGCAGCTCTTGCGATCATGCCCGGCGATGAATCGATCCCGACACCGCGGGCAGGTTTCAACTCGGCCAGCAGGTCGCCGAATCCACACCCCAGCTCCAGGACCTTCGAACCCTGGGGAACTAGGAAACGATGGATTTGTGCAATCCGTTGGTGGTAGTATTTCCCGAGTCCCAGGCGCTTGCTCCAATCGTCTGCCACGGAGTCCCAGTGTGCCCTGCGTGTTGCGAAGAAATCGGCGTGGTTCATTTGTCCTCGGCTGGAAGCGCAGGCAGGTGCAAGGCGGAGCGAAAATCGCGCAGGGTTTGTCGATATCCTTCCACATCGGGCGATAGGCGCACTGCCTCTTGCAGGTGAAACTCGGCCTCACGCAAACGGCGTAAACGAACGAGTGTTTCCGCCATTTTTACATGAATCTGAGAATTGGCTCGGCGGGATAGAATGCTTCTGCCCAGAGCCAAGCATTGTTCGTATCCAGCGGGACCAGAAAGGTCAAGGGCCATCCGGCAGTACAACCAAAAATAACGGGGGTCCTGAGTGGCAGCTTCAACATAATCTGCGGTGGCCTTAGCGCCTTGGCCTTTCTGAAAATGCGCCAAACCGCGGTTCCAATAAAAACTGCCATCTGGAATGAGTGCTATGGCTCGGGTAAAATCCTCGATGGCATCGTCGGTCTTTCCCGTGGCCTTTAGGGCCAATCCGCGACTATTAAAGGCAAGAGGGATAATCGGGTGCTTCTGTATTACGTCGTTCCATAGGGAGAGGCTGTCGTGCCAAATGGGGCAACGAGAATAAGTAATCACACCTAAAAATGCAATCATGCCTAGAAAAAGAACTGTTTGGAACTGCCGAATATTCAGAGGTGCACCCAACGTTGCCAGAAATTCTCTTATACTCATGATCACTATGCATGATAGACCGATACTTGGCAGGTAGGAGTAGCGGTTTGCCAGCGGAAAAAAATGCCAGACCACCGCATAGGTTGGCAGCAAGGTGATGAAAAAGAACCCCCATCCCCACAGCCAGTCGCGCAAGTTATTTCTTAAAGCCAGCAATGAAAGGCCTATCAGGCTGATGGTCAGTAGCAGCGAGAGCCACAAAGGTGGCATGAAGAAGCGGGTGTCGGTCGGGAAATGGGCGGAAAGACCAACAGGCCAGATGGTTTTTTGCACGACGAACGGGACTACCTGCGTAAGATTTCGGGCGATTACCGCCTCCCTGCCGGGGGGGGCATTGGCTGCTGGAGACTCGATGGAGAATGCCTGAACACTGACCCAACCACTGAGGCCATAGATGATCAGAATGAGAGCGAAGGGGATTTTTTCCCGCCAACGCTCTTTTGATATTCTCCTTTCTAACCGCCAATCCAGCAGTATCAATACCAACGGCATGACCAACGCGGTCATTTTGGATAAAATAGCCAATGCAAACAGTAAGAGTGTGATTATGAAATAGCGGTGAGAGCGATTTTTTAAATAGCGGATGTATGCCAGCAAAGCAAACAGGAAAAAAAAAGTGAATAAAAGATCCTTTCGCTCGGTCACCCAGGCCACGCTGTCCACGCGAAGTGGATGGATCGCAAATAACAAGCTGGTAAAGAAAGATATGAAAGTAAATTGAAAGACAGCCCGAATCAAAAAGAAAACAAGCAACGCATTGATTCCATGCAGGAACAAATTGACGGCATGATAGCCAGGTGGATGGAGCTTCCACAATTGGTACTCCAGTGCAAAAGTCAATGTTACCAATGGAGAATACACGGTGTGCGGTTGGGTTGTGGAAAAAATCTTCAGAATGTTTTTTGGGTCCAGGGATCGGACTAGCGGATTATCGGTCAGGTACGCGTTGTCGTCAAAGTTCGTAAATCCGTTGGCAAGAGAAGGAATGAAAGCAGTCACCACGATCGCCAGTATTAAAAAAGGCAACAGAATTACTTGATTTTTTGAGTTGGTCAATGGCTTCATCGTAGGAAAAAGATGTTCGTTTGAATGGTGTTGTTGCGCTTTACTCCACCTGAGCCTCGGTCTTGAGCAGGATGTAGGGGGTGCGGATGTCGTTGGTGCGGATGCGGATCAGCGAAAAGAAAGTGCCCTTCTCCATGGGCTGAAAGCGGACGGTCAACTCGACTTCGTCTTTCGGCGGGATCACTTTCGCCGGGGTGGAGATGGAAATCTCGGGCGGGGTGGAAAACTCGAGCAGTTTCAGGTCGATGGTGCCGGCGTTGGCGACCGATACCGTGCGGCTCAGGGTCTTGCCCAGCTTGACCGTGCCCAGGGGCAGCGACTCGGGCCGCACCACGTACTGGGCGAAGCTCTTGAGCACCACCTTGCCGGTGAAGGAGAGGACGTAGTTCGGGTTCTGCGGGTCGTTGCTGATCACGATGATCGACTTGGTGACGGCGTTGGCATAGCCGGTGGTGTTGAATTTGGCGGTGATCGTCCCCTTCTCGCCCGGCAGGTACTCTTTTTTGGCCAGTTGCGAGGTGGTGCAGCCGCAGGTGGACTGGATGTTCTTGATGATCAGCGGCATTTGTCCGGCGTTTTCGAACTCGAACTGCACATCGACGACTTTGCCCGATTCGATGTCGCCAAAGCGCACCGGGTTGACGACGGGTTTGAAGACGGGGGCTCCCGCCATCAGGACGGCGGCAAGCGAAGAGAGGGCGATCCATAGCAGCATGGGTTTCATCTGGGTTCCTCCAGGGAAGCGATCTTTTGTTCGAGTTCCGATACCCGCTGGCGCAACTCGTCGAGCGAGCGCAGGGCGGCGTAGTTGCGTCGCCAGCGAGACATCTCCATGTGCGGGTTGCCGGCGATCACCATGGCCGTTTTCACCGAGCCCGACACCCCGCTCTTGGCCGCCACCAGGACTCCGTCGGCCAGGGTCACGTGGTCGGCCACCCCCACCTGGCCGCCCATGATCACCCGCTCGCCGATCACGGTCGAACCCGAAATGCCGGTTTGGGCGGAAATCGCGCTGTACCTGCCGATTTGCACGTTGTGGCCGATCTGTACCAGGTTGTCGAGCTTGACTCCCGCGGCCAGCACGGTTTCGCCGAGGGTGGCGCGATCCACGCAGGTGCCGGCGCCGATCTCGCAATCATCGCCGATCACCACGCAGCCCACCTGGGGAATCTTCACCGGGGATCCGTCGCTTCGCCGGGTGAAGCCGAAGCCGTCGCCGCCGATGAGGGCGCCGGGCTGCACGATCACCCGATCGCCCAGGCGGCAGTTTTCGCGGATCACCACCCGGGCGTAGAGCAAGCAGTGGCTGCCAATCCGCACCCCGGGATAGAGATGGACCCCGCCGTGGATCTCGGAGCCGGCGCCGATGGTCACTCCGTCGCCGATCACGGCCAAGGGGCCGATCGAAACGTTCTCCTCCAACGCCACTTCTTTTCCGATAATCGCGCTGGGGTGGACTCCGGGAGTCGCTGCCGGACGGGGATAAAACCAGGCGAGGAGCTTGGCGAATGCCTCGTAGGGCTCGTCGACCCGGATGCACCGGGGATAAACCTGGGGGGAGCCCTGTTGCAGGATCAGGGCGGCGGCACGGCAACCGGGAGGGAGTGGGCGGCCCGGGGCCAGAAAGGCGACCTGGCGCTCGTCTGCCTGTTCGGGGGTGCTCACCCCTTCCACCGGCAGGGTGCCGTCGCCCTCGAGCCTGCCCTGGACCAGGCCCGCAATGAATCGCACGTCAGTCATGGTGCCTCCGATCGAGGATGTAGGTGAGTTTGGCGCCGAAGAGCATGATGCCCATGGAGATTTCCATCCAGAAACCGAACAGGATGATGGCCAGGATCGGCCCCTGCATCTGGGCAAGCAACGAGAAGTGGATCAGGTAGTAGGTGTAGCCGCGTTTGACCACTTCCCACAGCAGGGCCGAAAGGAAGGCGGAGAGGGCCGCGGGGCGCAAGGACACCCGCCGCTCGGGAATCCACTTGAACAGGATCAGGAAGAGGAAGAAGGTGAGGCTGAACGGCACCACCGAGCGTACCAGAAAGGTGTCGACCGCCTCCACCAGGGCGGCCGAGATCGGCGTGCCGAGGAGCTGGTTCTGGTGGAAGAGGGTGGTGACCGCGGAGATCCAGCCGGTGAGGAGCACCGAGGTGATCACCAGCAGGGTGGAGACGAGGAGGAGCCCCCCCTCCTGCAGGCGCTTGAGCAGGAAGCCCTTGCGGATGCGGATGTGGAACATCTCGTTGATGTACTGGATGATCTTCTTGAAGACCAGTACCCCGAAGAACAGGAAGCTCATCATGCCCAGAATGCCGAACTGGCCGATCCGGCCCGAAAGGACGTCCACTTTTTCGAAAAACGGCGGGGCGATCCGGGAGAGGAATTCGGGCGAGAACGGGTAGACGTTGCGGTAGGGGCTGGCGTCACCGCCCGGGATGAAGTGGGCCGCCCAGGTGAAGAAGATCAGCAGAAAAAAAGAGGAAAAGATCGAGTAGTAGGCCAAAATCGACGACTTGTCGACGCCGTTTTCGCGGATGAACTCACTGGTCGCCTGCACCAGCGGTTTCAGCCACCGGCGAAAATAGCCCCGGCTCTTTCGCGGGCGGAATCTCTGAAGGTCTTCCACAGCAGGAAGGGGAGGCTGGAGAGGGGCGGGCGCCCCTCTCCGGCGAAACAATTCAGCTGACCGTATATTTTCCCCACTTCACGAAGAAGAGGATGAGGTCGATGAGCAGCACGTAGATGACCAGCGACTCGATGAAGGCGAGACCGATGATCAGCAGGGTGCGGATCGAATCGGCCGCCGCGGGGTTGCGGCCGATGCTCTCGGTGGCGGTGGAGATCGCCTTGGTCTGTGCCATCGCTCCGAAACTGGCGGCAATGGCCAGGGCGACGCCGCCGATGATGATCGACCACAGGAAGAGCGGGGTGGGGTTGGCCACAGGAGCTGCCCCTTCGGCCGACAAACCGGCGGTCAAGGTAAAAAGGACGGCAATCAACAACATCAGTCTCTTGTTCATGGATCCTCCTGGATTATTAGTGTTCGGCGGTGGTGGCCCCGGCCAGGTAGACGACCGAGAGCATGACGAAGACGAAGGCCTGGACCAGCGAAGTGAAGATGGCCATGGCCATCATGGGCAGCGGCGCGATGAAGGGGACCAGCGAGGCCAGGATCAGGATCACCAGATCCTCGCCGAAGATGTTGCCGAAGAGCCGGATCGACAGCGACAGGGGGCGGGAGAAGTGGGAAATGATCTCGATGGGCACCATCAGCCAGGCCAGCCACCAGGCCGGCCCCATGAAGGTCTTGAAGTAGCCCCAGGGGCCGTGCTTGCGCAGCCCCTGGTAGTGGTAGTAGAGGAAGATGAATACGGCGCACCCGGCGGTGACGTTGATGTTGGCGGTGGGGGAGCCCATCTCGGGCACCAGGCCGATCAGGTTGCTGACCGCGATGAACAGCCCCAGGGTGCCCACTACCGGGAGGAACTTGCGCCCGGCGGGGCCGATCATGTCGTCGATCAGGGCCTGGAAGAACTTGTAGAGCGACTCCAGAAACACCTGCATGGGCCGGGGGGCGAGCCCCAGGTTGCGGGCGGCGAACTTGAAGAAGACCAGCAGCAGGATGGCCACCAGGAACGCCATGACCAGGTGGGACGGCAGGGGGTCGCCGTGCACCCGGACGCCGACCAGGTTCATCACCCAGCTGATCATGCGGTTGACAAAATCGGCCACCCAGGGCTTATGCTCCATGGAACAAGCTCCTCCAAATCTGCAACGCGCCCTCTGCCATGGCGGCGAACACGATCACCGAGATGCCGAGAAAGTAGCTCAGGGCCGCCCCATCCGACATCCTGGCCGCCCAAACGAAGGTGGCCGAAATCGCCGCCAGCTTGACGATTTCCAGGGCAAAAAAAAGCACCTTCCCCCGGCGTTTGCGCAACAGGCGATCCACGGTCTGAATCATGATGGCAAACCCCGCCAGGCTGAGCGCGGCGGAGCCGAGCACGATTATACTATAAAGGGGATGTACCGCCAACCCGGTCGCCCCGGCCAGGAGCAGGGCCATCACCAGGGCGTTCCGCCGGATGCGGGCCAGCAGCACCGCCCCGCTCTCACCTGGATTCATGGCGTTTCAGGGTGCGGAAGAGGTGGACAAAACCGGCGATCGTGCCGTACAGGGTGCCGATCACCAGCCCCCAGGGTTCGATGTGCAGCCAGCGGTCGATCAGGTACCCGAAACCGAAGCCCACCGCGATCGAGGTGGGAAACATCAGGCCCAGGGTGGAATAATCGGCCAGCTTCCGGGTCTCTTTCGGGTCGCGAACCGGGGGGGGGGCTTCGGGCGGGGAATCAGTACTCGTCGTCGTCTTCCTCGTCCTTGATGTCGAAGCCGTCCATCTCCTCCGCTTCCTCTTCTTCGGTGAAGTTGTCGTCGTCCTCGTAGAAGCTGCGGGGGTCGAAGTCTTCCTCGCCGAATTCGGCCTTGCGGCTCTCCAGGGTCTTGTAGAACTCGTCTTCGTCTTCGAAGTGGCGGATGAAGTTGGCGTCGAGTTCGCTATAAAACAACTCCAGGTAATCGTCCTCGATATAACAAAAAACCGACATGTGCTCTTCGGCTTCCAGGTCTCCGACCACTTCCACCACTTTGGCATGGCCCTTGATGGCGTCCAGGGTCTGCCACGAAATGATCTCCAACTGTTCCATGCGAGGCTCCTTGTCTTTTTCCCCCCCTATGTATAGGGGGATTCCCCTTTTGTCAACCCCCCCCGGTTTTTATTACCCGGACACATGCCTGTCCAAAACAATTCGAGAAAGCAAAAAAGAGAGTTCCAAGAAAACTGAGGTCATTGCTCTCCTACGGTCACGTTACACGTAATTGACCACGCAAGCCGATTCTACTCCCCCCGGCTCACAA